>JAJPOQ010000157.1 GCA_021232515.1 Lentisphaeraceae bacterium | reverse complement strand
GCATATTGTTAAAGAAATTTACTGATGAAAAGCAGTGGAAACTATTCTGGAATGAAAAGATGAAAATACAGAATAAGGTGATGATGGGAATTAGAAAGGTTGCTCCATCATCACAGAACTTGGAACATTAATAAAATATTTAAAAAACAGCCTTTTTTTGTAATTGCGTTTCAGAGGTTTTAGATTATCACAAGCATATTACTTATGGGGTCTAGGTGAAAAAAGGTTTTACTCTTATTGAACTACTCGTTGTAGTTTCAATCATCAGCATTTTAATGTCAATGCTACTCCCATCTCTTTATAAAGCGCGATTTGCTGCTAAAAATGCTGTTTGCATAAATAACCTGAAACAAATTGGTTATGGTATAGTCATGCATCAAAGTGAAAACAACGGCAACATGTCACCACGAGCTCAAGGAGACAGAGACAGCTGGAGTGGTGGTTGGGGGAATTGGCTCGGCAGAACATGGGATGAATACGCCTATGAAATGCTAGACGGAACTCTTTCTTGGGGACTAGACAGCCAAACTCCAGATGATGCTTCAATGAGAATTTTCCAATGCGCTCTTGATGAGAACAATGGTTGGAATGATAAGCAACGCCGATCTTATGCATTTAATAATGGTCGAATGAAAGGCCACGACGGCAATCCAAAAACTAACGAGTTTCACTTACTACCCTTTAGTGCCGATAATATAAAAGCTGCTTATGATGGAGGAGAAGACTCAACACAAATAATGGTTACTGACTACTTCTTTGGCGATAATACTGCAAATGGAACACTTGGTTTCAACGGTGGCGCCATGACTGCTTGGTGGGGGTTTAGACTAGATGTAAACAAACAACACGCTGACCTGGGTAGAAATGGACTAACTTATACCGGTTCTGTAAGACACTTCAAAAGGCAGTCTTTAACTTCAGATGGTCAAATCAGAGTATTTTTTGACTACACATTTCCTTCTTCGCCTTAGCTTTCCCTGCAGATCTTTGTAGTTCACACCTAAACTCTACTGACGTTACTTGTGTCTATTAGTCTTCGGGTTTTGACTGGCAATTGAAAGTTTTTCAATAACTAAGACTTGGCATGACCAACTGCACTTATACTACTTTTAATTAATTTGTGAAACTTTATCAATTTTCTTTATACTCTAGTCCATATAAGTATTGCGCAGGAAATGATCTCTTTGCGCAATGAAGTGTATAGAAGAAGGTAACTTGGCTGTATTTTATGCATGCAATTAAAAGATCTTCAATTTTATATGTGTGTGTAGATAGTAAGGAATAAGTTATGATTAAAAATATAGTCATCCTATTTTTGTTGAGTGCATCGATGTTTATTGGTGCAGAAGAAAAAGACCTTTCGAAATGGAAAAAGGCTTCTGTAAATCCTGTTTTAAATCTTGATCAAAAACGACACTCTATTCATACCTACTTCAACACATCTCCTGAAAGTCCAGATGGAAAATACATCCTCTACTTTTCCTCAAAAACAAAAGACGCTCATAGTGGCGATATATGTATTGTAAACAGAACCACAAAAGAAGAAACTGTCCTAGCAACAGGAGTCACAACGGAAGATGCCCACAGAGCTGCTTGCCAACAATGGGCCGGAAATGGAGACTATATAGTTTACCATGATTTTGTTTCTAAAGTTTGGCAAATTGTCGCAATTGACATAAGGACTAAAACTAAAACGGTCTTAATTAAAAACAGACAATTAGGCTTTGGCAACCCTTCATCTTTTGAAGTACCACTCTACGGTTGCCATTGGAACCACAATGGAAATCCACACTTAGAAACAGTAAATATAAAGACTACCAAAGTTACTCGACTTATCGATATAAAAGAAGTGCTTAAACAGTATGGTGATTGGATTCAAACCACGTTCGGTACTAAGGATGTTTCCATCTTCTTTCCTATTATAAGCCCCGATGGTAAAAAAGTTTTCTTCAAAGTTGCTAGAGGATCTGGCACTGAAAATTTCAGAAGCCGTAAAGCCAGTTACAGATCTGGAAAACTAGTTTATGATCTTGAGAACAAAAAGTTTATAAATCTTTTTAAACTGTGGGGACACCCTGCATGGCATCCTAATTCTGAAGAGATTATCGAAAAAGGGAACTTTACTCTTAACATTTACTCAGGGAAAACTAAGCGCTATGCTGTTGCTAAAAAAGGTAAGTTACGTACACCGTCAGACCACCCTTCCATGTCTCCATCGGGGAACTTCTTTGTAACAGATGCAAATGTATCAAAAAGAAAGTACGGCAGTCCTGGTTTATGGGCGATCATTCTAGGTGAAGCAAAGGCTGATAGTGAGTATTTGTTACTTCATAAGTTTCAAAATGACAAAGGTGCTAATTCTTGGAGACACTCTCATCCACATCCCGTTTTTAACGCTCAGGGAAACCGTATTTACTTCAATGTTTCAAGCGATGACTATACCAGACTATATGTCATAAGCTTAAATGAATAAGAAGAATGAGGGCTACACGAAATGCAGCCCTCAAAGTAGATTAACTAAGTGCTGCTAGTGCCGCATCGTAGTTAGGCTCGTCAGCGATCTCACCAACTTGCTCAGTGTAAACAACCTTACCAGATTCATCGATAACAACAACGGATCTAGATAGAAGACCAGTCAAAGGACCAGTAGTTATATCAACGCCATAGTCTTTACCAAAAGAAGAACGGAAAGTCGAAGCTGACTCAACGTTTTCTATGCCTTCAGCGCCACAAAAACGTTTGAAAGCAAACGGTAGATCTGCAGCAACACAAAGAACTGTAGTGTTGTCTAATGACGCTGCTTTTTCGTTGAATGTACGAACTGAAGTTGCACAAGTTGAAGTGTCGATACTAGGGAAAATATTTAAAATAACCTTCTTACCTTTTAAAGACTCTAGAGTCACAGAAGAAAGGTCAATTTTAACAAATTCGAATGACGCTGCGTCTGAATCAACTGCTGGAAGATTCCCAATAGTTTCGATCGCGTTGCCTTTTAAAGTAATTGTAGCCATGTAGTCGTTTCCTTTTTAACATGAAGCCATACTTTGCGCCTTAAAGCACACTTCATCCAGTTCATGCAGTCACTAAACTACTTTATTCCTTAGTTAGCACTGCACCTAAACCAGCTCCAAAACCGAGGCCATAGCAAAGTCCCCAAAGAAGACCGCCAATTGTACGGTGTCCTTCCATAAATACAGCAAACAAACCTCGACCATTTGTCCCATAGTAAAACATACCACCTAAGGTGTAACCCAAGGTATGAAACAAGAACAGTAAGGCCCAGCTTACTAAAAATGACTTGGATGAATCTTTTAAGTAAAAGCGATGAACTACCAAAGTGAAGACGGCTAAACCAGCTGCAGAACCAAAGATCTCGCCTTCTACTCCACGAATACCGAACCAACCTAGACACCAAAGTATTGAGTAAAGTAAAAAGCCTGGAAGAAATACCTTATAACAAGTCAGAACTCTATTTTCACTTTTAAATAAAGGATAAAGCAAAAGACCAGAACCAATAAGAAATACCGCTGCGATACTGGAGTAAAGAACCGTAGTTCCTAACTTAACTGGTGCCATCCATACACCGAAAGCTATGACTCCCAACAATCCAAAGCGCCAGGCACCTGATAAAATATTTCTCTTGAGGTTTTCCATAACTAACCTTAGCTCAATTGACCATAAGTCTTTTTTTATTATAAATATTCTTTAAGCGATACTACAACCTGTAATAACTTCTTGCTAAGCTCAAAGATTTATCTAAATGTTTTCAAGTAAACCGTCAAGTCATTTCTGGGTGACTCATCGGCTCTTCTATCAATTAAGTCTACCAAAGATAAATCCGCGCCAAA
The DNA here is from genome assembly GCA_021232515.1 of Lentisphaeraceae bacterium. Taxonomy (GTDB): domain Bacteria; phylum Verrucomicrobiota; class Lentisphaeria; order Lentisphaerales; family Lentisphaeraceae; genus JAKVBD01. The sequence goes on along the minus strand of JAJPOQ010000157.1, from coordinate 1,588 downwards.
ACGTAATAATAAATCGATTGCCTTCTTCGATTGGCAACAGTTTAATGGAGTATCGCCATCAATATCTTGAGCATTCGGATTAGCTCCTGCATCTAGTAAGACTTCTGCAATATCTAAATGATCTAAGTAAATGGCTTTATGGAGTGCGGTATCTCCTGTACTCGAAGTTTCTGTATTTGCACCAAGTCTTAACAGAGATTTAGTAAGGCTTTTATCATTGTCTTCCGCTGCAGACTTCAAAGCTGTATAGCAGTCATTTGAGATAAAGTTAACATCGAGTCCCTCTGAAACAAGAAGTTCAAAAACTTCAACTCCTGAAGCTGCTGTTAGGATATTATCGTAGATATCCCCTCTTGCAGCTTTATTCGCTCCTGCTTCAAGCAATACTTTCAACGATTTCGCCGCATTCTGTTCTGCCGCAATCATCAGTGGTGTCGAGTTTGACATATCGACCTGCTCTATATCTAAACCAATGGAAAGTAACCAGCGCACCATTTGAACATGATCCTTCTTTAGTGCCATATGTAAAGCACCTTCTCCTGTTGGTCCACAATCATGGATTTTTGCACCATATTTATAAAGTAACTTGGCTTTATTCACGTCTCCCAACAAAGCACATAACAACCATGCAGTTCTGCCGTTGCAATCAATCTCGGATAAGTTGCAGTCACCATTCTCAATCAGATTTTTTACGTCATCAAGGCTCCCATAAACTACCTGCCACATAAGTTCAGACCATTTAAGAATCTCTTTATCAGCACCATCATCAAAAATACTTTTCAGAACTTTAAGCTCACCTCTCCAAATCAAGTGAGAGAAAAGACATCTATAGTTATCAGATTTTGTTTTATAGTCTATACCTCTATCCACAAGTAGCCGTGTGATCTCTTCTAGGTCCTGAGTATGATTATAAGCGAGATCATACCAAGCCACGGTATCTGGAAGGCATTTATAGTTAATGTTTGCGCCTGCATCAATCAGAAACTTAACCTTTTCAACTGGTCCTACACGAATTGCTTCTGCTAGTGCACAAGTTTCAACATCTCCACCTTTAGCATTTATATCTGCCCCAGAATCAAGTAAAAGCTTTATAAGCTCAATATTGGCACTCTTATTCCCACAAGCACATATAAGAGGACTTTTACCCAATCCATTTCCAAAGCTCTCTACTTGCTTTTGTAGTTTTTTAATTGAAGCTATAGTTTCTTCATCGAAAAAGTCTTCTGGGAAATCAATATCTAAGGGCTTATCTCTTGCTTGATCATTAACATCCACACCATTTTTCAATTCAACTTGAACAGTTTCTAAATCTCCCCTAGCTGCCGCATAGTGAATTTCTTTCATATCTCTCTACCCCCTTTCAACACTTAATTTAAATCTACATTAACTGCTGTAACTTCTCACTAAAGTTACTGTCATACTGAATACTGAATACTGAATACTGAATACTTGTCTAGTCCTGATTAAAAGTTGACACTTTATTTTCATTTAAAGGCAGAGCGTAGACGAGAATGGGTCTTCCCAACTCGTCGGAGTCTACCTCTGCTGAACTTATGCATAACTGAAAGAGTTTGACCTCGAGTGAACC
>JAJPOQ010000155.1 GCA_021232515.1 Lentisphaeraceae bacterium | reverse complement strand
TTCTTTGCTCAATTAGATCTTGTAGATAGAGTGGGTCAATGAAGTTTAGAGAAAGTTTCCAGCCGGGCATACGAGACGATACTGGGATAGAAGAAATGGCATCAGTGTTTTTTTCGTCAGGAGAGACCAGCTTTAAAATTGTTTTGTCGGGTATGTTTGCACTTTGAATCAACGAAAGGAGTTGTTGTTCTAGAGTTTCTTTTGAGAAAAGTAAGGTGTAACGACCTTGGAGGGTGTATTGCCAGTACCCTGGAAGCTTTGTTTTTATAAGGGCATTTCGCCGATCCGGAATAGGTGTGACTTGATTAAAGTTAAGAGCGGTTAATTCGGCCTTATAAAGAGGAAAATAAAGATCGGGGTAGCGCTTTATTAAAGATTCACTTAATGAAAGTCTTTGAGCTGTAGAGATACCTTTATCATTATAGTGAGAAAGAGTAAGCACGAGGTCACCTAAGATCTCGTTATACTTAAATGAATTCTTCGGTTCGAGATTTAGAAAAAGTAGTTTTGCTTCTAGTGAGATGATGTTTTGTTCACTGTCCTTTAAGTTTTTGAACTTATCGGCAAAAATGAGCTTTGTACTTATGCTATAGGCTTCTTGATTTAAACCTAGTTGATAAAGCATGCGAGTTTGGCCTAAAAGAGCGGACGCCATTTCCATATCATTCTCAGCAAGAGTTTCTAGTTCTCGATAACTCTCTAGTGCTTTTTGGAACTTTTTCTCACCCACAAAAGATAGACACCTTTGCAAAACGGTTGAAAACCTAAAGCTTAGAGTGCCTCTTTCTTTGAATATACGAGGGAAGGTCATTTCGCCATTTTCATTGTAGATGAGTAGGCTATCTGCAAAAGTTAAATCCAGAATTTCATCAGGATCATACTCTTGAGCAATATGAGTTTGTTCTAGTTCTCGCCAAAAGCTAAGAATTGAGTTTGAGGCTTCGTTTAGGTTTGTTTTGAATGATTCTTGGATCTCATTTTTTAAAGCATCTCTTTCGGTCTCGATTGTACTATTTAGAAGATAGATGACATAGAGACTTGGGATGAGTAGGAAGAGAAGGGCAGCCAGCCAATAAGTGGTTGATGAGTTGAATTTATATGTTTTGAACGATGACGTCATAGCTCTCTTTCTAAAAGTTAATCCAATATTAGCTGAATAAGCTTAGAAAGCCAGTTAGCGAGAGAGCTTGATTGTTACGTGATTGTTACGCGTTTTACTTTTTGGTCGTTCTTTGAATTATAACTGACTCAATTGTGATGGGTACCTGCATTTGCATCATGTCGAGGTTACCTTTTATGTCTTGTACAAGTTTTGATTCGCGGCAAAAACCACTTTTAAGGTCAATTGTCATATGACCTTTTTGAGTACCTGCAAGGTTAGCTTTACACTCGATGGCCCCCATCTTGAATTTTGCGTCACTAGTAAGAGTTGCGTCTACTTTGAGCGTCGCTCCACCTTTTTCGAATTTCTCTAGAAGCCAGTTACTCTTCACAGTTATTGGATAAAGAGTTTTAACTACGTGCTCATCCTTCCAAGAGTCATTTAGACCCACAGCTGTATCAGGGTATATGTCGAATGACTGCTGCATGAGCTTTTGAATAGATTCATTGCCAAAAGCCTGATTGAACTGAGCTTTCATTTGTATCTTTAAAGCGGCGTTATTAGCAGGGAGCGACTTGATCATATTTTCAATTATTGCGTCCATTCCTTTAACATTTCTAACTTTGCCACTATTTGAAACTTCCATAGTGAAGCTTTGATTTAAAAGACTAGCAAGTCCCATTGCAGGTGGAGGAATAGGGCCTTTGTGAGTTCTAGAGTTATACTTGACTGTCATCATGGTATTTTCCATTTCTAAAATGGCATGTCTGTAGGTACACTTTAGTTTGAAGTAACCATCTATCATTTGTTCTTGAACTTCGAGGTCGTAAGTAGTGCCAGAGTGTTGTTTTGTACTGACTTTTCTACCCTGTATATCCTGCTGAATTTTTTGTTTCATAGAGTACTCGAAACTAAAGAGGTCTCCAGTTTTGAGTTTAAGCTCTAGTTTTACCTTCTCAGCTGCAAGACTTAGCGTTGAGAGAGATAGTAGTAAAAGTACAGTTAGTTTTTTCATACAAAATTAGTCGCTTACCGGAGTTAGCCACAGCCCTTTTTCTTTGGTTAAAGTTTTAATCGTTTTCTCAGTCATGTCGAAGCTAACTGGGACAGGCCAGTTTTCTTCATCTCTTAAAATCATGTAGATTTTATTCTTTTTAGCGTCGACTTGTGGGAACTGAAGCTTGGGAAGACCATCATGATATATCTTTGATGTGTGAGTTTTAGAGTTAAAGACTTTCCAGAGTTGGTCCTTCATATCTAGATAGATAAAGTCTTTGGCATTTTTCAGGGACGTAGGATAGGTGCCTTCGGTAACTTTTAATGGCGCACGACCTGTTTTAACAAGGTAGATCTCAGCCAGTTGAGTCTCTTCATTGAAGCTTGAGAAAAGTATGGTGTTGTTATCTAACCAAGACGTTTTTGTTGGGGTGCCCGTAACTTTAAACTTTTTCAGGTTTTTTTCAGTGAAGTCCAAAACGACTATTTGGTGATAATCACCCAGGTGAGGCTCAGGATTGTGAATCATAACAATTTTGTTTTTGTCTTCAGATAAACTCATGTCGGTGACATGACCAATTTGTAGACTTCTCGAACCTAAAGGAGACATCTTGCCAGTTTTAAGGTTTAAAGCAAAAGGACTAATGGCATTTCGACCAGGAAGTCTACCGGTTAGATAAACGATGCCTTTTTTGGCATCGAAGCCATAAGGAGTACTTCTAGTTCCTTTGAAAGGAAGTCTTCTTATATGGCCACTTTCGATATTTAAAAACTTTCCATCAGTAATCATGTCTTTGCGTTTAGGGTTCCAAAGACCGTTGTGGCTTATGAGTATTTCATTTGGAGAGATGTCTTCTTTACTGAGGTCAACGTAGTTCTCTGGAAGGTCTAGAAGATCATGGTTTGCTATGGTGAGCCACTGAAAGTTTTTTATCTCAACGACTCCATCGACAGAATCTAGTCGTGAAATGATTCCAGAGTCACTGACGATGTTCAACTTACCTTTTTGAGCATAGTCTAGAAGCCTTTTTGCTTCTACTAAGAAAAAGTTTTCTTCGCCACGAGTTTGCGCTTTAGGGATATACTCATTGCGAATAAGGTCGACTTGTTTGCGGATAGCTTCTTTTTCGCCTTCAGAAACTTTCTGGTAAAAGTGGTGTTCATTTTCTTCCCTGTCGCTGAAACTACCTAGCTGTTTAACGTTTCTAGAGTTAAAAAACTGGACCTTGGATTTCATGATGTATTGATAGGTTTTGGAGTTTTTATAATGTGCTTCTAGCGGTTTATACTTGTAGGTTTCGTTATTTTCCGTTACGTACCAAGCATCTTTTGTGATGTAAGTAACGTTGATGAGTTTTCTTTCATCTTGATAGACTGCAAACAGACTTAGTTTGGTCGTATGCTGATTATGAATGACGTCCACTTCCATATGGTTCTTCGACGGATTTCCGTGAACAGCAGTCCATGAAAAGGTGAAGTGATCGAAAGCATTTTTTGTCTTTAGGGCTGTCTGAAATATTTCTTGGTAAGCAAAGAGGTTCATGCCCGCCAGCAGGAAGAAGATGAGTGAAAGCTGTTTGTACACGAGTTAACCTTTTATTTTGCTTAGAATTTTAGCAGTTATTTACTACAAAACCAGTTCTAGAGCGCTATTCTCAATTCGAAAATATGAATTTATGAGGCACAAAATGTTAAAGAGCGTAAATAATAAACTAGAGAGTGACACTTGTGTGGTTCTTCTTCATGGTTTTGGCGCTGATATGAACGACCTGTTTTCAATGAAGGCTCTTTTTGAATCATGTCATGTAGTGAGTTTTCAAGCACCAATAGATTTATCCAGTGCTGGTTATATGGGGGGCTTTGCCTGGTTCTCGTTAGATTTTACTCCATACGGTATTTCTTATAATACAGAAGAAGCAGAAGAGGCAATAACAGAATTGTCTGAAGAGTTACAGAGTTTGCGTAAGAAATTTAAAAAATTAGTGATCTGTGGATTTAGTCAAGGTAGTATTTTAGCACATGCTTTGCTCTTAAGGTACCCGAACCTTTTAGATGGAGCGATCTGTTTGAGTGGCCGATATAGCGAATTTGTTTTTGAAAATGCTTTTACAGATCATTTGAAAGATATCCCTGTATTTATTTCTCATGGTACACAGGATGAAGTCATACCCGTTGACTTGGGACGTAAAATTATTGATTTTTACAAACAAACAGATGCTAAGTTATTTTCAAAGATCTATCCAATGGGGCACGATATCTCACTTGAGTGTCAGCAAGACTTAGTTAAGTGGTTTACTCAAGCTTCTAAAATGTTCTGATCAGGGTTCGGAATTTCTTCGATGATTAAATTGTTATTCAGTAAATACTCAATATCAAGAACCAACGAAATATAACCATCACCTCTTAGTGCTCCACCGCAGAAATAGTCTTTATTCATGTGGAGACCTTTGAGTGGTTTTAGAACAATTTGCTGAATATTTACAACTTCATCAGCAAGAAGAGCAACTCGTTTACCATCATAGTCGATGACGATAAGTATACCTTCATTTTTCTTACGGTTATTATCCGTCTGATTAGAGAATAGTTCACTTAAGCGAATGACCTTGAGGAGTTGATCATGTCGTTTTATATACTCGTGCTTTCCATAAACATTGCAGAAGTTTTTAGCCTCTGGAGGGAAGTTTTCAACAACATGCTTAAGAGGAATAACATAGCAACTTTTATTTAATCTAAAGACCAAGCCATTGATGATTTGAGTTGTGATACTTTTGCGAAGTGTGATTTTAAATTCGGAGCCTTTTCCAGTTTCACTATTGATTGTAATGGATCCGCCGGCACTTTCGATGTAACGCTTAACGACATCCATGCCGACGCCACGACCTGAAATGTCAGTAACCTTTTCGGCAGTTGACACTCCAGACATAAATATAACTTTCGAGATTTCTTGTTTGGTAGGAGTTTGGTCTTCAGCGAAAACGCCGATTTTCCGGCCTTTAGCTAGGAGAGCATCGTAGTTTAGGCCCTTACCATCATCTTTAATCGAGACATATAGGTTTTCTTCATCTTCTGTAACTATCAGTTTTATCAAGCCTTTTTCACTTTTGCCAGCAGCGATACGTTCTTCAGTAGGTTCGACTCCGTGGTCTGCAGCATTTCGGATCATGTGAACTAGAGGATCTTCTATGATGCCAATAAGACTTTTATCAACTTGGATTTGTTCGCCAATTATCTCAACTTCTATTTCTTTGTCATTGGCCATACCAACATCTCGAACTATGCGTGGCATCTTTCTAAGTATTTGTTTGATCGGCTGTTTACGTATATTCATACATGTGCGTTCGAGTTCACCAGAGATCTGTCTAAAGTTTTCGGTATGTCGATGTAGTTCAGTAGTTAATTCACGAGCAACGCCATTTTCTTCGTAGTGTAAGCGCAAGTGGTCATACATTTCTCGAATAACGACTAACTCACCTACAAAGTTTAGGAACTCGTCAATCGTATTTTCAGGAACACGCATAGTTTTACCAGCAACCTCAGCTTTAGCTTCTTCAGGTTCACCGAGTTCAACTTTAGTCTTTGAAGGTTCTATCGTTTCAATAGTCTCTTCTTCAGAGTCATCGAGAGGTATTGTTATTTGTTCTTCTTCCGGTTCAACTTCTTTAGGTATAACAACAATGGTTTCATTTAAGGCTGTAATTTTTTCTTTCAGTAGTTCAGCAAGAAGTGAATCAAAACCAACAGTTAGTGCAAAGGTTTTAAACTCGTCGTAGATACCATCAAATTGAGTATTTTGCTCATCTGTTTGAAGTTCGGTTTTATATGAAAGTAGGAGAGTATCGAACTCTTCAACTTTTTCTTCAGGAAGGGCATCATCTATTTCTGTACTTAGTATCTGGACAATAAGATCAAATGTCGACGCATCAGCATTCTCTAATTGATTTTCGTCAGTACCTTCAAACTTTAATAGATTGAGAGCTTTTTCGACTAAGTCTTTTTCCGTAGTCTCTGCAAGTAACTCAGAGTTATATACCTGCTCAAGTAGCTTGAAGACTTCACTTATCTCAGAAGGTAGTTCATCTGAACTAGAAGATTGGGAAGCGACGATTTCTTCAAGTAGGGAGTTAAAGTCTTCTTCATTTGTTACTTCATTTTCACTGTTGCGAACTCGGCTGAATATATCTGAGACTTCATCTAAGCCTTTAAGTAGTGTATTAATAATTTTTTTGTCGGCAGTGAGCTCACCTTTACGACATTTGTCTAGAGTAGTTTCTAGTTCATGAGTAAGCTTTTTGAGCTTGAGCATTCCAAAAAATGCAGCATTACCTTTTATGGAGTGCACTGGTCGGAAGATGGCATTTACTAGCTCTGAATCATGAGGCGCATGTTCGAGTTTTATGAATAACTCAGGAAGGTTTTCTATAGAATCGAGAGACTCATCTACAAATTCTAAAAGAATACCTTGGTCTATACTGTCATCAAACATGTATGATTCCTATTCTTTTAGACCCTGGAGGACTTTTAGTTTGTTTTTCCAAACACCTAGATAAGCGAAACAGCGCTCAACAGCTTCTTCAACTTCGGTAAGGTTTTCGATTGGTTTAAAAATGACAGTATCTGCATGGAACTGCATACACTTTAACAAATGACTTTGTGTCACATAACCTGTCATCATAATGACTTTGATCATTGGATACTCATGAGAAATAGTCTCGAGCATTTCAACACCAGTCATCTTTGGCATGACTATGTCGCTAATGACAACATCAACTTTGACGGTATCTAGTAACTCTAAGGCTTCTTGTCCATTGGCTGCCTGGTAGACGTGATAGTCTTCGAAGGTGAAGTGCCGAGCTAGCATTTCACGTATTTCGACTTCATCATCGACGATTAAGATATTTCCCTTCATCCATTATTCTCCGGAGTGTGTGTCCCTGATAAATCATTCTTTAAATATTTATTCGCTAATTTTATACCACTTTTGAAGTTCAAAGTTTGATTATTCATTCTAGATATCTTTCAGTGGTAGTCTTATTGTGAACTCAGCACCATTGTCATCGCCAGTATACTCAATGGATCCATCATGAGTCTCAATGATGTCCTTACATATGGCAAGTCCAAGGCCCGTGCCTTTCTCTTTCCCTTTTGTTGTAAAAAATGGGTCCCAGATTTTTTTTAAGTTTTGTGGAGATATTCCGCCACCATTATCTTTGATTTTACAGTATGCAAAGCATTCGTCTGTAGTTGTTTTGATGGTTATTTTCGGTGAAAATAGCGTCTCAATTGCATGAGATGCGTTGACGAGAAGGTTGATTAATACTTGTTCGATTTGTTGTTCATCAGCATAAGCGGTTTTCATATCTTTATCAGGTATGAAACTGACTTCGACTTTAGGATTGATAGTTTCTTTTGTAAAGTGTATCGCTTGAGTTACGCACTGATTTAGGTTTATATAAATCATATCGGATCCAGAAGATCGGGAAAAGGATTTAAGTTTTTGCGTAAGCTTATTTATTCTTGATATGCCATTCATCATGCTATCGCATATTTTAGGCATTTCATCTCTTATAAATGTCAGTTTAGAATTCTCTTCGACCTCTGACTCATCAATGAATTTAACAATTCTAGGAACATAGTAGTCTCGTAATATTTGGACATTCCCGGAGATGAATGAAGTCGGGTTATTTATCTCATGCATAATGCTCGCTGCCATGGTTCCAAGTGTGGATAGACGATCAGAATGGATAAGTTGCTTATCTTTATCTTTCATTTTTGAAAGGATATCTTCAAGTTCCTGATTTATCTCAAGCTTCATTTGATCAAGGCATATAACGAGTTCTATACGGCCTAAGTCTTCCGAGTGAAGCAGTGCGTTAACTCTCTCAACAGCTGGATAGTCTATAGAGCCTTTGATGATTCTAGGAGTTAGGTATGTTAAGTTTATGAAGTCTTCACTTATAATTGAAATGGCATCGCCAGTCACAGTATTTAGGAATTCTTTTAGACTCGCATCACATAGTTCCTCAGAAGAGTCTTGTAACTTAGAACTCATGAGCGACTTCCATTGGTCTTCATCTATCGATAAAAAGAAGTCCCCAGTTATTTTTCCATAAAAGGGAATTTGAGCTGTAAAGTTATTCAGAGGTTTATAGTTTTTGTTTGAAGCATTGAAGTTAGTCGTACTCAGTGCTTCAGCTCTTACATCAAACATAGCACCAAGCATAGCCTTGAAGCTTTCTATATATTGATTCATATAGCCTTTAAGCATAGGCCAACTCCTTAGGTAAATGGATAGAGAACTCTGCTCCTGAGCTGTCTCCAGTATATTTGATGGAACCACTGTGCGCATTGATTATTTCTTGGCAAATAGCAAGGCCTAATCCTGTACCTTTACCTTGAACTTTGGTCGTAAAAAAGGGCTCCCATATATTTTCAAGAACATCGTTTGGTATACCCGGACCATTGTCTTTTATTTTAAAAATGACTTCGTTGTCGGTTGATTTAAGGGAAAGCTTTATGGTAGGTGAGTTCTTTTCTTCTATAGCGTGACTGGAGTTAATAATCAGATTGATCATTACTTGCTCTATTTGCTGTGAATCTATTTTAGAGAAGAATGTATTTTGAGCTGGCTCAGTATATTCTATTTGAACATTGCTTGGTATACTGGACTTGGTAAATGTGATGGAGTTAGTGATGCATTTTTTAAGACAATGCGGCTTCAGCTGTTCTATCTTTTTAGAGCTCCTAGAAAATGTTTTAAGCCCATCAGTGATTTTTTTAATTCTTGCAACGCCGGTGTTTATTCCGTCGAACATTTTTGGCATCTCTTCTAAAATATACTTAACTTTTGTAGTTTCAGATTCAGGAGATGCCTTGATGATTTTTTCTATTACAGGGAAGAATTTCGACTTCATAATTTGAACATTACCAGAGATGAATGTGGTTGGATTGTTTATCTCATGCATTATTCCAGCTGACATAGTACCAAGAGTCGCAAGTCTATCCGCACATACTAGTTGATCAGCTCTTTGTTTGGCTAGACTTTCCATGTCTTTAGCGTATGAATTGAGCTCTATCTGGCTTTTGTAAAGGTCGTGGTGAGTTTTGATTCGAAGGCGAATCTCGACCATGGTAAATGGTTTAGTGATGTAGTCTACAGCGCCTAAAGCGAAACCCTTAGAGATAGAGTCGGACTCTGATTGGCCAGTCAGAAACATAAATGGGATCTTAAAGTCGGGCTTCAATTCTTTATATTTTTGAATGACTTCAAATCCTGATAGGCCAGGCATATTTACATCTAGAACTAATAAGTCGAAGTCGTCACTTAGTATTTTTTCTAGTGCATCATCGCCGGTCTCAGCAAAGACAAACTCATACGGTAGTCCAGAAACGCCTTTTTTAAGAAACATTCTGTTTGTACGGTCATCTTCAGCAATGAGAATTCTATTGCTAATTCTATCAAGGGTCAAGTTACTTCCTCCATTCCAATCTTGGATGAGAATCGCAGTATTTATACCATTGAATTTAGAGAATTAGATTTTAGAGATAATTTTGTTTAGTATTATCCAAATCTAGCTTTGAGGCAGGCTTTTTTGAAGTCAGGATCAATTTTTTTCCAGGTTCTAAGAGTGACAATACTGATGCGTAACTCTTCACATGCCTGTCGTTGACTGAAACCTTGATTGAGGAGTTCAATAAATGGTTCTTTGAGTTCAGCCTTTTCTTTTGACTGCTCAGAACCGATAACTAAGCCTTTGTAAAGTTGGTTGAACTCTTGATCTTTGTGACGCCAGCTACGAACTTTTACTAAGTTGATCTTTAAGCTGTCAGCAGCTTTCTTTTTGTCACCATTAAAGTTCTCTAGAGCTTCAATGAATTCTTCTTTCAATCTTTTAAGATTTGCGGTGTCTTTTTCTGAAGACATCTTTTCTCCATAAATTATCTTTCTATCGGGACGACTTTTATCGCAAAGTTACCCATTGGGCACGATTGCTCACAAGCTCCACAGCCAGTACAGGCACTTTCTTTAACTCGAGCACGTCCTTGTTTGTCGAGAACTATAGCATTCATAGTATCTGGACATTCCTCTATACATACTCCACATTCGGAATCCATCCATGTCAGACAACCATCTATCATGATTTGGACTTTGCCAATCTTGACATCTTTTGTGTTTTCAGGCATGACGAGAGCACCTGTTTCACAGGCTTTTATGCACGGCATGTCTTCACACATACGGCATGGATCGATTGCAGGACTAAGAATAGGTGTTTGGTTTTTCTCAGAGTCGGGATCGAAGTGTTTGAAGATGACAGAATAAGGGCAGGCATCTACGCAGTCACTACAACGTGTACACTTTTGCAAAAAGTCTGTTTCGTTTATTGCACCTGGAGGACGAAACATCTCAGACTCTTCTCGGACTCTGTAGTCTTCGCGTATTCTTTCATCGACAGCTTCTCGAAATAAGGTTCCTAACTTGAATCCTTTTTTGAGAAGACCTCTTCTATTTGTTCTCGACATATATGCTAAAACCTAAATTTTTTCTTAAATCTATGTCAATTTTATTGATCATTCAATAGCTTCCAAACTCGATATGCTTCAGTCGCACCCCAAGCTTGAGCATCGCAGCCTCTTTGTCTATGAGGAGCATCGCCATCTATAACTTCAGCTATTTGATCAAGGCACCCACTATTTAGAAGAACTCGAGTTGAATTCAGAATAGCTTTTGCGTGCTTTTGCGCTTTCTCACCGTAGATTTTATATAAGGCCTCACTGTAAGAAGGGAAAGGCCAGCTCCAAGCAGTACCATTGTGATATGCTGGTTTGCGTCGAGTGTCTTCATCGCCTTCGTAACGACCCCAATACGGATTGGCTGGATCGTTAAGCTGCGTGCCATCTTTGAAAACAGGGAGAGGGTGATTAACTGGTCGATCAGCTAAGCTTCGTATAGCTCCAGGGATTAATAACTCCTCGCAAGACTTAAGAACTTTCTTGGCAATATCACCATCGACTATTCCAAGTGTTACGGCAAATAGTTGGTTACAACGAAGTGCGTCATCTGCTGTTGAGTCTTTTGCTGCTGCACCTTTTGAATGAAGGCAGTCAGAAAGGAATCCACGATTCTCATCCCAGAAGTAAGTAATAAAGTTTTCTTTAACTTTAGCCGCTAGGTCATGCCATTTTTGCTCATTTGAATCTTTTGCTAACAGAGAAAGAGCTTCGTACCACAAACTTTGTATCTCTACAGGGTAACCTTCTCGAGGAGTTCCGGCAGGATAGTTTGTGTCCATCCAAGTAAAGTGAGAAGGACTGAAAACTAGACCGGAGTCTGCATCCATCTTTATTTTATTTGGTGTTCCTGAAATAATGTTCTCAGCGAGTGAGGTAAGTATCTCTCGGATAGTTCTAGAGCCAGCTTTGGTGTCAAGAAGAGAATTGTTTCCTTCAGCTTTCATGTAGTCGTCACAAGCGACAAAGTACCAAAGTGGAGCATCTGAAGTATCACGGTTTGTCGCATCGCCACCATGAATCATGTTTGGCAAAGTACCGTTTTCTTCGAAACTACCGAACTGAAGAAGGATTTTCTTGACATCTTCCAGCATTCCTGCTGCAATTATACCTCGGACACAAATCAATGTATCTCGTCCCCAATCGAGGAACCAAGGGTAACCGGCGATAACAGTTTTAAGCTCGTCTCGTTTGACGATGAAGTGTTTAGTCGCGTCTGAAAGTATGCTTTCTAGATCTTCAGCCTTTTTACCAAAGTCTAACCGAATGTCTGAGATATTTAACTTTGTATCACTTTCAGCATTAACTTGCCCAAGAACAATAGTTTGTTCTCCGCCTTGAAGTTTTTTGCTAAGGTAACCTGGACTATATAGGTCAGTTTGACACTCTAATCCTCGTTCAGCTTCAATTTTCTGGTGGTGATTGTAAGACCATTCAGGTTCGTGAGTGAAAGTAGCAGTTGAGCTTATTGATAATTGACGATTGCTATCTGGTGAAAATAAGAAGCCAGAATCATTCGTTGAAATCATTTTAGGCCAAGTCTTTTCAGCACCTTGAGCCTTAGTTTCCATATGGAAGTTCCGGTCCTCTATATCTGGACGCATGATTATCTGTACAGTTTCGTGATCTTCGAGACTTTCAGGACAGACAGCTTTTAATCTTTCAACTTTTATCGCAGTGGCATTTTCTTCGCCGATCATTCCACAAGTTACTTTTATGTGAACTACACGGCCAGAACCGACAGGTGTTCTAAAGAGAAACTCAGCTTTACCATTGTTGGTATTGACCGAATCCATCGTAAACTTATTCAGCTCATAAGTCGAAGTGTGCTGACAGTATATTCGCATACGGCGCCACATGATGTGACGGTTTTCAGGGAATGACTTACTTAAGTTTGCACCGAGAAGACAGTCATACTTTGAATCGAAGTCTGGCCAACTAAGTGGTAAGTGCATCATACCACCGCGGTTGTTGGTGTCCAGACAAGTTAAAGGAGTATCTTCGTCAGGGACTTTCCCATTGAATGGTTTGTCTTCATCTGTGAGAAAAAGTAACTCAGCTTTGAAACGCGTTATGGTGTTCCCATATAGTTTGAATTTTAGAGTCTCATAACTTGTCGTTTCGTTGTCATTTGGTCCATTAACTAAGGCGTAGTGTTTGCCGTCTTCAGCCAAAAAGGAATCAACATTTTCTTTGAATGCATGAACATTGAAACGAGAAGGGCAGCAAACCAGTAGTACTGAGTAAGGACTGTAAAGTACATGGCGCTTTGTATCTCTTGGGAAATCCCATGTAGTGCTAAGAATCTGCTTGTCATCAAAGTACTGTTGTGGGTTCTTTTTAAGACTCAGTAGTTCTTCTTCATAGTTTATGTCTATGTGTTCTAAGCCTTGAAGAGCCAGTAGATTCATCAGTACAACTTTCAGACTCTGGTCAGCATTGTAATTTGCTTCAATGCTATAAGCTGCATCACCAAAACAAATCGCTTCACCAGCAACTAAATTCAATGTGAAGTTCTTTGAATCGCTACTTATAAAGTTACTTGAATCCGTCAGTAAGTTTTTAAGTTCTTTGGAAGTCAGTGCTTCAGGTATCTGTGAAACATCTATCTTAACATTTGTCGACTTTTCACAGTTGAGATTTATTAAGCCGAATAGTGGCCATTTGTCATCTTTGTCATAGCGGATAAATGCTAAAGCATCGTCGCTTTGAGTTTCGATGAAGTCAAAATGAGAACCGTCCAAAAATGCAGGATGAGACTTGAGGAGTCGAGTGAGTTTAGAAATATGCTCAACTTGGTTTTCTGGAGCTCCCCAGTTAAGCCCACTGGACCTATGAACAAATATTTTTTCTTTAGCGTACCATTCAACACCATTCGTAAAACCAAAAGCGCCGTTGTGACTCAGAAGAGCACTAAGTGTCGTGCGCATCTTCGCCCAAGTATTCGATTTCCCAGCGAGGCGATTATTGTCATGAGTTTCAGCATAGTGAATCATTAAGCCTTGTGACTCAGAGACAAAGTTAGAGTACTTCATGTACTCATGAATTTGCTGCTTAGAGTAGTTTTGGAACAACTCCGAGTAGGCCCAGTTGAGGTTGCCAGAACTAAGTAGTTCTTCAGTAACAGCCCATGGACCACCTAAACCTTCAAGAAGGAAAATGGCGCGAGGATACTTCTGTCTCACTTTTGCAGTAATATACTTCCAGGCAGCTTCAGGGATCATGTAACCAGCGTCACATCTGAAACCATCGACACCTCGGTCACACCAAGTCAAAAAGACATCTGCTAAGTATTTCCAAAGGTCCTTATTCGTGTGATCAAGTTCAGTTAAGTCTTCCCATACAGTTCCCCAAGCACCAGGCTGGTGGATTCTGCCACCGTCATGCCTATGGAGCCACTCAGGGTTTGTTTCATGGATTTTTGCAGCCCAACCAGTGTGGTTTATGGCTATGTCGATAAAAACTTTGCCGTCTTTCTTATGAACTTCATCTACAAGTTCTAAGAACTGTTCAAGAGGTGTGGCCTTGAGGTCGAACTCAGCTAACTCTGGATTTATCGCCGTAAAGTCTAGGGCAGCATAAGGACTACCGTAACGTCCCATACGAGCATAAGTTGTTGGTGTCGGATTTATTGGCAATAGGTGCAAGATACGACAGCCAAGTCCATCAATTATATGATCGAGTTCATTGATGAGTTGGCGAAATTTACCAGAAGGAGGAATGACGGTATAACCTTCTTTATCAAGCTCAAGAATTTCTTTTCGATCTTCTCCAGCAGTTGCAAGTGCTTTGTTTTTGCCGAATTGTCTGACAAAGGCGCAATAAACTGAGTTGTCAGAACGGTACTCAGAAGGTTCAATGTTGATGAAGTTGTTGTCCCCATGCGACCAGATCTGATTTCCATCATCTAGTTCAGCAAAACACTTATATGAGAAGTGGCCAACTTGTAGGAGAGGGATGTGAATCTCGTATTCGGTATCACTTATCTTGTTGAGAGGTGTATCATACCAGCCGCGATCAAGGTTTGGCTGATCGAGTTCAACTTCATTGATTATATCTTGTCGACGTATTTCACCTTGGTTGATGTTACTTCTAACAAAGATCTTACCTTGAAAACCTGGATCTACACTCGCTTTTATAGTGTATATGTCTCCAGTAAACTTAAGTTGCTTACATCCGCTTTCCGGTGTGTAAGTGATAGTGCTGTTCATACGAACCTCTCTATTAACATTCCCTCATATCTTTGATCATTGCCCCACAATTGTGAAGGCCCTCACGCACCAGTGTTTCACCAATTAAAATTCCAGTGCAGCCAGACTCTCTAAGTCCTTTTGCATCAGCGACAGACTTGATCCCACTCTCGCCAATTAGCAGGCAATCATCTGGAACAAGTGGACTTAGTTTTGCCGTAAGTCCCATGTCGACTGTAAAGTTTCTCAAGTCTCTATTATTCACACCGATGATTTTTGCTCCAGCGTCCAAAGCAATTTTCAATTCTTCTTCATCGTGAATTTCAATGAGCGGCGTCATCCCCAGTTTCGTGCCAAGTTGAATCAACTCTTGAAGTTTTTCAGGAGTTAGTATGGCGACGATTAGTAGAAAAGTGTCAGCTCCTAGAGTCAGCGCTTCATAGACTTGAAGTTCATCGATAATAAAGTCTTTACGGAGAAGTGGTAGATTTACTTCTTTGCGAATGGCCGTTAGATAATCTGGGTGTCCTTGAAAGTAGTCTATATCGGTCAAAACGGAGATGGCTGTAGCTCCACCATTTTCATAGGCTTTGGCGATCTCTACTGGCTGAAAGTTTTCACAAATAACACCGGCAGATGGAGAAGCTTTTTTGACTTCAGAAATGATCGCGAGTCCACCAGAGTTTTGTAGGTGGTGTTTGAAGTCTAGAGGTTTACGAGTGACAGCTTTAGCATCAGCGATGATCTTATCTCGACTTTTCTCAAGCTCAGCAACTTCAGTTTTTTTAGTTTCAACAATTTTAACAAGTATACCAGGGATAGCCATTTATTCTAAAATCCGAAATTTTTCTAATTAAACAAGTGTGTTTGGGGTGTGAAGTTTATTCGTCAACAATACTACTTTGGATGCATCTTACAATGTCGGTCTATGAGCTGTGAACGACACTTTTTAGAAAATTTGTTTCAACTGAGTCAAAACATGCGTATAATGAAGTACATCAAGGCGGAAACAGTGTTTCAGGCATGATTGTAGTTAACACATGATTGGAGGATAACTATGGCAAACACTAAAAAGCCTCATGGAGAGAAAGCGCTACGCGCCTACGAGAATCAAGGATTTATTAGTAGCCCAGATGGGAGACTTATTCGCATCATTGCAGAGATGCAAGAACCTCAGCATAGGTTTCGTCGGGAACGCATAAGAGACTCTATAGTTTTTTTCGGTTCAGCAAGGACTCCTGCTCCAGAAGATGCACTGGCAGATTTAGATATTGCCAAGAAGAGCAAGGATACAAAACTTATAGCGAAGGCTGAGTTAGATGTCGAAATGGCTAAGTATTATGGCCAAGCAAGAGAACTGGCTCGTTTATTTACTCAATGGTCTATAGATAACAATTATGGTTACTACATATGTTCGGGTGGTGGTCCAGGAATCATGGAAGCGGCAAACCGTGGTGCAAAAGATGTAGAGGATGGCCGTTCGATCGGTCTAAATATTACCTTGCCTTTTGAGCAGTATCCCAACTCATATATTACCGATGAACTTAATTTTGAATTTAACTACTTTTTTATACGGAAATTCTGGTTTACTTATCTGGCCAAATCCATTGTTGTCTTCCCTGGAGGCTTCGGGACTTTTGATGAATTCTTCGAAATATTGACATTAGTTCAAACAAAGAAGACAGCTAAGGTTATTCCGATCGTTCTATTTGGTAAGGACTTTTGGAATGAAGTGATAAATTTTGAAGCTTTAGCTAGAAGAGGTGTAATTTCACCTGAGGATCTAGAGTTATTTGTTTTTGTTGATACTGCAGAAGAAGCATTCCTATACATAACGAAGGAATTAGAAAGGTTGAGGCTGCTGTTTCCTAATTATCACCCTTAAGTTTTAGGATTGGTATTTTTGCAGTTTATGTATTTTTATAATTAGGCCACAATTATTTTGAAGGATGAATGAATGAAGTTGTTAATATTCTTGTCGATTATTTCTCTAGGCGTTTTTGCGGAAGACAAAACGCACACAGTTAAAGAATCTTTTCTAAAAGAACAGAAAACTTTCAATGGTTTTGCTGTAGGTTCACACTTTGAAAGGCTGGCAGTCGAATCCAAGTACTGGACTTCTTGGGAGATCGAAAAAATTGTCGAGAACGGAGCCAAAGTTACTAAGGGCGACGTCATCGTTCAATTCAAAGCTGAAAGTTTGAAAAATACTATTGCGAAGAGTGAACGTGAACTGGCAGTTCATAAGAAGAATTTAATCCTTCAGAGAAAAAAACTTGCAGATTTGCAGGTTAAGTCAAAAAAAGAGTTACACTTAGCTAGCATTAAAAATGATGTTGCTCGAAAATCTTTAGAAATGTATGAAGATACAGGCAGAGCTCAGTTCTTAAAAAACCTTAAGAATGACATCTCCGATATGGAGAAAAATCTTAAGTATCAACAAGCTGAACTTAGTCAACTAGAGAAGATGTACAAAGAAGATTCTCTTGCCGAAGAATCAGAAGAAATAGTTCTTGAAAGACAGCGAGATACCGTAGCTCGTGCTAAGCGTTATGTAGAAATAAGAGAGCGCACTCTAGAAGGCACGATGGCTTTAAAACTTCCATTGTCAGACTTCAATAAAGAATACGCAGCTATTCAGGCTAAGTCAGCTTATGAAAATGCCAAACTTCAATGGGATGCTTCGTTACTCTCAGAAAATAACAAAATGATTCTTGCCGAGAAGGCGTATGAGAAATCGGTTAAAAGACATGAGAACCTTAAGACTGCAGTAGAGAGTTTGAACATCAAAGCTCCAGCTAACGGAGTCTGTTATATTGGCGACTTTAACGCTGGTAAATGGAGCACTAGTTTTCCAAAAGAGCTTAAAGTGGGTGATAAGGTTTCTTCCGGTAAGCCTTTCATAACTTTTGTAGGTGAACATATCGACAGAGTTCAACTCAAGGTATCTTTACTTGATCATAAGTTTTTTGCTCCAAATGTTTCTTATATATTGAAACACAAAGGTCTTCAGTTTGATGCTAAAGTTGTGGGTGAGTTATCGAAGCCAATAGTTGGCTTTTCTATAGTGAATTTGTCTGTAGATAATTCACTTTTAAGTTTCACACAAAAAGCGACAATCTCAGCGACTATTACATCTAGTGAAAAGAGCGTAAGAGTTCCTGTTAAAGCCATCCGTTATCGAGATGCTATGCCTACAGAGGCTTATGTTGTCGTGAAAGCCGACGACAAAAAAGAAGATCGTATTGTTTCTCTTGGTAAGATATATGGCGACAATGTGATCGTAAGTGACGGGCTGAAGTCTGGAGACGTCGTCGTACTCCCATGAAGTTACTGCTCTGTTTATTCCTTACAGCTCAAGTAGCTTTTGCTGGAGACTTTGAGGCTTCAATGACCAAAGGTGTTGACTTTTTACTGAAAAGTCAGCGTCCAGATGGTTCATGGGGAAGTGCTCACAAGACGAAGTATTTAAATATCTTTGCACCCGGTCGTGCTGCTCATAAATCCTTTAAAGTTGCAACCTCTGGTTTGTGTCTATTGGCACTGTTGAAAACTCCTGGTGAGTCTGACGCGAAAAGTAAAGCGATTGATCTTGGAGTAAAGTTTCTTCTCAATCACTCAAAAGAAGCGAAGAGGGCGAGCGCTGCATGGATTGGTAATGTTTGGTCTCATACCTATACGATCAAAGCTTTTTTGGAACTAAAAAAACAAAATTTAGAATACGACGGGGTTGATGACCTCATCAAGTATGAAATCTCTCGACTCGAAACTTACCAGTTTTTGGATGGTGGTTGGGGCTACTATGATTTTAAGTCTCACACATCAAAACCATCTGGAAGTTCCACAGCTTTTTTGACGGCTTCGTGTTTAATTGTTTTAGATCTTGCTAAAGAGGCAGGGTTTGAAGTTCCTGAGAAGTCTATACGACGAGCGCTGATCTTTTTGAAGAAGCAAAGAAAACCAGACAACTCATTTATTTATAGTAACGATTTTAAGTTTATGACGAATGTTCATGTAAATAAGAAAGTAGGGAGTTTAGCTCGAACGCAAGTCTCTCTACGTGCGCTCTATGAAATGGGTGAGAAAGTAGAAAAGTCAGAGTTAGAAGAGTGGGTGAATTTAATAATTAAGAGAAATATGTGGCTGGATATGGCAAGAAAACGTCCTGTTCCGCATGAGTCTTGGAATAAGATCGCTTCATACTTCTACTACTATGGCATGTATTACGCAGCCGAAAATTTAGAGCTCTGTGAAACAAAAAAGACTTTAGGTCTAGAGCTCGGAGAAATATTGACTTCAAAACAAGAGAGAAACGGCTCGTGGTTTGACTTTCCTTTGTATGACTACGGCCATGCTTATGGAACCGCTTATGCCCTCTTAGGACTGGTTGCTTGTACTAAAGCTGTACAATAATTTTATATCATGAATTTAACCAATCTTTGTTTTTGTTCATAAAAATCACTATTTTAATTATATTGTCTGAAATTTCCGGGTTTTGAGAGAGTTTATACTTAGTATAGACGATCTTTAAACTGTGTGTTATAAAATTATTTGGTGATAGTATTATGAGAGTATTTCTAGTCTTTCTTTTTTGTTGGTCTCTTGGAGCGCAAGAGTTTAACAAAGAATTTTTTAAAAAAGAAAGGGCTTTACATTGGTCTTATCAAGATCCCGTCAATTCTCCAGTAGCAAATGCTGGAAACTCTTGGGCCCAAAATAAGATAGATGAATATGTGCTTGATTTACAGAAAAAGCACAAGCTTACTCCATCCGAGATAGCATCTAAAGAGACTTTGATCAGACGTGCTTATTTTAGTCTCGTCGGCCTTAATCCAACTTATGATCAAGTAGAACGCTTTCTGCTAGACAACAATCCAAAAGCTTATGAAAACCTTATTGATGAACTGCTTGCTTCTCCAAGATATGGCGAACGTTGGGCACGTCACTGGTTAGACGTAAGTCGTTATGCTGACACAAGAGGTTATAACTTTACTTCTAGTAGTAAGTTCCCATTTGCTTATACTTATCGCGATTATGTGATCCGTGCATTTAACAGCGATAAGCCTTATGATCAGTTCATCATCGAACAACTTGCCGCAGATAAGATCAAGCTTAAAAATAAACAGGATTTAGCAGCTTTAGGTTTCCTTACCATCGGCGAACGTTTTCTTGGTCACATTCATGAAATAGTTAATGACCGAATCGATGTGACAACACAAGCGTTTTTAGGTATGACTGTTGCATGTGCACGTTGTCATGACCATAAAGTTGATCCTATCCCAACAGCTGATTATTATTCTTTATATGGTGTCTTTAGAAGCTTTACAGAGCCAAAGATGGAGGAGTTGCCAGTTATCGGTGAATCAAGTGATAAAGAACTTTATAAAAAGTACCTAGCCAAGAAAGAAGAATTAACTAAAGACCTTAAAGACAAGCAGCTAGAAGTTTATGAGAAAGCTCGCAAAGAGTGGCCTCAGGCAGCTTCGGGAGTTATTGACTATATCGGCTTACAGCATGTCGATAAAAAGCCAAAATTTCGAGATTCCAAAGACCGTCCTCAGAGACGCGGGCTTGTGAATATGTTAAAGAACTACATTCATGGCAAAGGTGGTAAGAATGATCCTTTCTATGCGCTCTTACACCATACTAACCATGCTGGAAATGATAAGCATATTGCAAAATGGGCTCAGGACCATATAAACAAAAAAGAAACTCCGAAGTCTTTGAAGGAAGCGTTACAAAAAGCTTCACCTAAGAATCGTAAAGACGTTTATAAAGTCTATAGCGACTTGGCTTTGAAAGTTTATGAAGCCAAAGACAAAAACCAGTATGCAGATATAAGAGATGCGCTTTTTGGTAAGACTTTTGACGAGCTATATAGCAAAGTTTCTCATGGAGCCGTCGTTGAACGCGATGAACGCAACATGCTAAGAAAACTCGAGAATAAGATTGTCGATCATATGGCGAAAGATGGTGCACCTCCGAGAGCTATGGTTATTTACGATTCTAAAAAGCCTTTTAACCCTTATATATTTAACCGCGGTAAAGCTGGCGATAGAGGTCCTAAGGTAAAACGCCGTTTTCCACAAATTATTTCAAAGAGTATGAGCCATGAAGAATTTAAAAATGGCAGCGGCCGTCTAGAACTTGCTCAAGCGATAGCGGATAAGAAAAATCCACTGACAGCAAGAGTTATGGTGAACAGAGTTTGGCAGTGGCACTTTGGTGAAGGTTTAGTTTCAACTCCAAGTAATTTTGGTAAGTTGGGTTTGCCTCCAACAAATCCAGCTTTGTTAGATCACTTGGCGATCTGGTTCATGGAAAATAACTGGTCATTAAAGAAACTTCACAAGTACATCATGACTTCATCTACTTACATGCAGTCGAGCAAGATTCGTCCCCAAATGCAAGCGAGTGATGGCGCCAATAAGTACCTATGGCGAATGAACATTCATCGTTTAGATTGGGAAACTTTGAGAGATACTTTAGTGCAGTCTACAGGAACTCTTAAACATATCTTAGGTGGAAATGCCAAAGACGTTATGGGCTTTCACAAGGAGAACTACCGTTCAGTTTACGGCTACTTAGATAGAGAAAAGCTTCCTTCAGCTTTAAATAGCTTCGACTTTCCATCAGCTTTAGTGACTTGTGAAGCACGCGTGAAGACGATTGTACCGCAGCAAGGGCTATACCTTATGAACTCTAGTTTAGTGACTGAAAGTGCTAAAGCATTATCGGCTCAGTTAGGTGCTATAGGAAATGTCAAAGATCGTATTCGTTTTATCTTCAAGGAAGCTTTAAGCCGTTATCCAAGTGAAAAAGAGCTCAAGCGTTGTGTCGACTTTATCAACGATAACGCTGCAAAGTTCGATTATAGACGGCCAACCTATGAGTATGGTGTTGCTAAGGTGATTGATGGACAATTAAAAGACTTTAAGAGGTTTGACCATTTTTCTGGTGCCCGTTGGCAAATTGGTAAAAAGTTTCCAAGTAAAGATTATCAATTTGCTTCACGTACAGAGCGTGGAGGCCATCCGGGAAGGACTTTCCCTGTGGTTGATCGCGTAACGATGTACTTTGATGCCAAGATAAGTCTAGATGGAACTCTCAAACATTTTAAAAAGAACGGGGATGGTGTCTTTGCGTCACTTTGGATAAATGGTCAGAAAGTTAAGTCTTGGCACAGTCACAAGTCGACAACGAAGACTGTTTCAGAAACATTCGATGTCAAAGCTGGTGACCTTATAGATATAATCGTTGAACCGGGGAAGTCAGATAATTCAGATGGCTACGAATGGAGTAAAGTCCTGACATTCACAAAAGACGGTTTTTCACAAGAGCATGACTTTAATGCAAAGTTTTCTTCTCAGCAGGGAGCAGGAGGCAAGCAGTTTTCGGTGTGGGACGCGCTAGTACAGGTGATGTTTATGAGTAATGAATTTTTGTATGTGGATTAGAAATGATGGATAACTTGATAAATAGACGAAACTTTTTAAACAGAGCTGGCATGGGTATGGGCATGCTTGGGCTTTCGAGTTTAGTAGATGGCGCCGAGAAAAGAGACAATCCTCTTAAAGCGCGCTCACCTCATTTAAAATCTAAAGCCAAGAGAGTTATACATATCTTTGCAAATGGCGGTGCTTCGCAAATGGATACCTTTGATCCAAAGCCATTACTTAAAAAGTACGCTGGTAAAAAGCTTCCAGTTCATTATAAAACTGAACGTGAGACTGGCGGCGCTTTTCCTTCTCCATTTGAATTTAAGAAGTACGGCGAAAGCGGTATGGAAATAAGTGAACTCTTCAGTGAGCTCGGTCAGCATGCCGACGACCTTTGTGTTGTTCGTAGTATGCATACAAATGTGCCAAATCACGAACCATCTTTGATGATGCTAAACTGTGGAGACGCGATTTTGCCAAGGCCTAGTATGGGTTCTTGGATCAACTACGGTCTAGGTTCAGAAAATGACAACCTCCCAGGCTTTATTGCTATGTGCCCTGGAGGAGTACCGATCAAAGGTGGAGCTAATTGGCGCTCTGCATTTTTACCTGGTGTTTTCCAGGGAACACATATAGATACCAAGCACACTTCTATAGATCGTTTAATTGAAAATATTCGCAATCCACGCTTAACTCGCAAGGCTCAAAGAGCCCAGATGGATTTGCTCCAAGAGTTCAATGAAGCTCATTTGGCAAAACGAGAAGGTGAGCGTGAACTTCAGAGTCGAATTCACAATTATGAGCTTGCTTATAAGATGCAAATGGAAGCGACAGATGCTTTCGATATAGAGAAAGAACCTGAGCATATTCGCAAGATGTATGGCGATAGTTTCCAAAACCGTCAGTGTTTGATTGCCCGACGTTTAGTTGAGCGCGGAGTACGCTTTATTCAGCTTTATCATGGTGCTGGTCAGCCTTGGGATAATCACGATGAAATCGAAAAAGGCCATCGCCGTTTAGCCGGAGAGTCTTCTCAAGGTATTGCAGCTCTAATAACTGACCTAAAACAACGCGGTCTTCTCGATGAAACTCTCATTGTTTGGGGCGGCGAGTTTGGTAGAACTCCGACAGTTGAGCTACCTAAACCAGGAACAAATGCAGGCAAGCAAAATGGTCGAGACCATAATCACTTAGGCTTTACTATGTGGATGTGTGGTGGCGGAGTGAAAGGTGGAACAGTTTATGGTCAAACAGATGAGTTTGGTTTTAAGGCCGTAGATAAACGTGTTCATATTCACGACTTACACGCGACTATCTTGCACTTACTTGGACTAGACCATGAAGAACTGACTTACCGGTACTCAGGTCGAGACTTTAGATTAACAGATGTCGAAGGCTATGTCGTCAACGACATCCTCGCTTAAAAGTCAGTGTGTTTAGGCTTAACTTCGATTGGGTCGGAGTTAACCGCTATAGCCTTCATGAAGAATCCGATGTGCATCACAGAAAGTATGATGATGGTGAACATTCCTGGAGGCTGTAGAAAAAACTTAAGAATACCATCGATAAAAAGAGATGGTAAGTAAGCAAGAACACAGAGTCTCATCAGTTGTGAAAAACTTCTAGCCTTTCTACCACTTCTCATCATGAATAGGATGATCAGAGAGATCATCAGCACCTTAACAAACTCTTGTACGAAAATCCATATACTCAAAGTCACGACTGTGTAAGGGAATATGCTTTCAAATGCCGAATTTAGATTGAGTAAAAGTTCATCGGCAGTAACCGTGTCTTCTAAAGTTGTACTTTGTTCAAATAAAGCAGAGACTGTTGGCCCTGAACCATCGCCATTTTTATAAGGAAGAATAAAGAAGTTATAGATGTCTTGGTGAGCTAAGGGTGCTGGAGGTAAGCTTAAGTTTGTCACCAAAACCCCATCTTTATAGATCACACAAGGAGCTTGGTTCGAGATCTCCATGAACTTTTCTTCATTTGTATCTATATAGAAAATAGGCTTCTTGGTTATTGGATGTTTTACGATGTAAGGCTGTTCTACATCAAAGCTAAATTTTCCACCTTTATAGTGTGCAGTAGGAAGAAGCGGGATAGTTGGTGCATAGACTTCTTGATAGGTACTTTTTATATAGTTGGACCAAGAGTAACCTGCGAAAAGAGATATGTAGACGACTACACCTAGTAGAAGGAGCAGGCCATTTCCTCGCCAGTTTTGCCCGACATGACGCATGACGTCACGACTGTAACATTTTGTGATGACTTGAGCAAGTGAGATCTTCTTATTCATTTATTTTACAGCAGCACTTTTCAAAGGGTTATCCATTTCTACGTAGTTTTTCAGAGCGTCTAATATTTCTTCAGGTTGAGTTATTTCAATCCAAAGATCTTTATGGACGTCATTCATAAATTTTTCTTCGACAGACAATTCTAGTTGTTTGATCAGGTGATCATAGTAGCCGTCGGTATTTAAAATCACTGCAGGACCATTAAACAGTCCAAGTCGTCGCCAAGTTATAGCTTCCAGTATTTCTTCAAAAGTTCCACAGCCACCAGCAAGAGCAATAACCCCATCCGACATTTCAAACATCTTTGCCTTACGAGCATGCATGTCAGTGACGTTTATCATGGTCGCTTTTTTGTGACCCCACTCAAGCTCTTCCATGAAACCTGGTATTATACCTATGACTTTACCGCCTTCTTCAAGAGCAGTATCTGCAAGAGCACCCATAAGTCCGATGGAACCGCCGCCATAGACGACTTCATAGCCACCTTTGACAAGTACTTTAGCTGTTTCGCGAGCTGACTCTAAAAACTTCTCGTCAACTTTCTTACTTGAGCCACAATAAACGCAGATCTTCTTCATCTTAACTATCAGCCTTTTTTACCAGTAGTGCGGCAAATGCACCGTCATGATGTTCACAAGGGTAGAGTGTATGCTTTTCCTGAAGCTCAAAATTTTCATTTTTGGCTAAGAAGTCTTCGATAACGAGTTCATTTTCTTCAGGGTCAATACTGCAGGTACTATAGACTAGTCTTCCACCAGTTTTTAGTAGGCGTGATGAAAAGCGTAAAATCGATTTCTGAATTTCGATGACTTCTTCAAGTTTCTTGCGGTTAAAGCTCCAGCGCACGTCAGTTTTGCGGCGAATAACTCCAGTATTCGAACAAGGGACGTCTAAGAGAATGGAATCGAAAGAGTTTTTATCTAAGCTTGGTTTCATCGCGTCGTGTTGGATGATCTTTGCAAATGGATAGTCTTTGAGGTTTTCTTCGATAGTTTTAAGTCTTTTTGGAGAAACATCGCAAGAGTAAAGTTCGCCTTCACTATTCATCTTTTCTGCAATCAATAAAGACTTACCGCCAGGTGCAGCACAAAGGTCAGCAACAGTTTCTCCAGGTTTAGGAGATAAGAGTTGTAGAGACATAGATGGTGCAGGGTCTTGGATATAGAATCTATTTTGATTTTTCTTTAAAAACTCTTTGGCCTTTTTTACTTTGAAAAAGCGCCACTCAGGTTTGAGTTCTTCAAAGTCTATCTCTTCCAAAATACCGTTAAACTCTTCGGCATCATATTCGACATTTAGCTTTAAACGAGCGGTCATTGAAGCTGGCTTTGCAAGTAGCTTTGACCATGCCTGTATTTGCTCTTCAGAGAAGTGTTTTTTCCATTGTTTAACAAGTGGAGGGCTTAGATTTAGCTCAACATTTTTTGGCCCTTCTAGGTCATACTTTTCGATGACCGATCTTAAAATTTTATTTACATAGCCAGCATCAAACTTATTAAAACGCTTTTTGCAGTAGCGCACAGCAGTATCACATATAAGTGCTTCAGGGATTTGGTTATCGTACAAAAGTTGGGCTATAGGTATGCGCAGTAGCTTACGGATCCTTCCACGTGGAGGTTTGGTGCTACATTTGCTGATCAGCCAATCTATTTTATCGCGGAATCTAAAGACGTTTCTACAGACTGTCGCTGCCATGTCGGTGACTTCATCGTTAAATTCTTGACGGAGTTGATTGAGAAGTAAATCAAAGTTTGGGGTATCTTCCCACTGACTGAGTAGGGTATATGCCGTTTCGATTACGTGGTCTGGAGTGCTTGTGTGATTATTCATTCAACGTTGAAATTGTTAATTCCGCTATTAGTTTCGAGCAACTCAAACCTTATCGTAATCTGAAAAAATTCAATGACCCTTACTCTAATTTATTCTTTTCTAGCAGGCTTTAGTGAATTATTTGGCCTTTTAGGGTACCACGCCTGGAGTGTTTTAGGTAAAGTTGCCGGTGAAAGCTCTTCAATTCTAAATATTTCAGTCCTTTTAGGCGTGCTCAATGGTCTACTTCTTTTTGTTGTGAGAAATAAGGTAAATGTCGCGAAGCCGATGCACTATTTTGGTTATGGTTTGGTGTCGGTTGCTATATCTATACTTTTGGATTACTTCGGGCTGATTCCAGGACTTAGAATCGGTGGATTTATATTTTTACTTTTTGCTGCAGTTTTGTATTTACAGAATGGATCCTTTGAAGAATTGTCGAAGTCACCAGTGTTATGGTTGGTTATAGCTTGTTTAGCTCCTCTTGTTTATGTTCCTGTAGGTTTGATTCTTTTGTCCTTAGTTCAATTTGAGTTCAAGAAAAGCCGTCAGCTTCTATTAAATTTTGCTCTGTTTCAAATGCCCTTAAGCATCTTGGCCGTTGTCAATGAAATGCTTAGTTTTGAAGTCATAGAAGCAGTTGATGCTGTATCAGTTGCCTTAGCTTATTTGTCTGCTTGTCTTGGTGTTTATGTGGCTTTCTTTGGGATTCTAAAGTTTATTTCAATTAGACGCTCAGACATACTCAAACAACTACTCACAGGCCTTGGGTGTTTCGTTCTTTTTGTTACCTCGCGATACGGCGATGTGACCAAAGACTTGAAGTCATATGCACTAAACTTTTCTTCGATGGGGACGATATGTGAATTGACTATCTGGGCAACAAATAAAAGCGATGCAGAACGGATTCTCCTTAAGTCTCGTGAATTAATGGACTCGATCGAAGAGAGATTGAGTACTTATAAGCCAAAAAGTGAATTATCTATTTTAAATAAAACGGCCCATTTGAAACCAGTTGCTTGTGAGCCCGTTCTATGGGAAAACTTGCAGTTGGCAAAAGCTGCTTACGAAGTTAGCAATGGTGCCTTCGATGTTACCATTGGCCCTTTAGTTAAGCTTTGGGGAGTCAAGCGCAAAAGGTCTGAGTTACCAAGCAAAGACGAGATAGCAGCTGCGAAAGAACTTGTGGGTTTTAGTAAATTGATTATTGACGAAGAGAACAGGACGGTAAAGTTCCCCAAAGAAGGTTTTAAGATAGACTTTGGTGCTCTAACCAAAGGTTGGGCTGTAGATAAAATAGCCGGATACTTGGCACAAGAGAGTATAAGTCAAGGTTTGATTAACCTCGGAGGAAATATTTACTGTTTGGCAGAAGCTCCGCCTAAAAAAGATTCATATAAAATCGGCATTAAGAATCCTTTGAAGCCAGAAAAACTACATATGACTGTTGGACTTTTGGGGCAGGGGGTTGCAACTAGTGGTAACTATGAGCAGTTTACGATGATTGATGGCAAACGCTTTACCCACATCATTGATCCAAGAACTGGTTATCCTGTTAATACTGCAGATGGTGTGTCGGTGATTTATCCTTCTGCAGCTTGGTGCGATATACTTTCAACAGCGATATTTGTCGAAGGAGAACCTTTGATTGAAGAGTTGATTAAGACATATCGTTCTTTAAATATCTGGCTGGTAAAGAAACCAGAAAGCGGCGAAGTTATCAATAAAACTTACGGTGAACTCTGGCGTGATCTTCCTAATCCACCTCTTGAGTAGTTTAGAGAAAAGGATGAGTTCGCTTAACTAGCGGCAAGCTCACACTCTTTTTTTCTTTGAATGAGGCCAGGACAGCACAAGAAAGCTCTGTTGTAAGTACGCCTTCTACGACATTGCAAATAGGCTCTTCATTGTTCTCTATTGCGCTGATTAAATCTAAAACAGCAACTTCATGACTGAAAACTTTCTTATGGAGTAAAGAGTTCGGCTCCACTTTGCCTATGCCATTTGTCGAAACTACTTGGGTTGTTTCAGTTTTAGAATCAAACAGATGTACTAGTGGATTCCTGTCACATTGTATTATAAAAGCGCCTTTGTCGCCGATTATCCGTAGACCAAAATTGAAGCTATCCTCTTTTTTGTTTGCGACAGATTCAAAAAAGATAGGTATGCCACTTTTAGTTTCAAAGCGAGTGTGCACTTCGTTGCCAATTATTGGTCCCAGAGCTTCAGGTCCTTCTCTGACTTCAGTTAATTCAGGAACTTTGCCATCTTGACGAATACTAGCGGAACATGAAGTGGGAGTGCCGGCAAAGTAGCAAGCAAGATTTAATACATGTGAGCCAAGAACCCAGAGGTCTTCGCATCCTCCGCGGTGGTCATTTTTACCGTAACCACGGATCTCCAATACCTTGCCAATAGAGCCGGTTTTGATGAGGTCTTTAACTGTTTTTAAAACAGGGTGGTATCTATTTCGGTGAGCTACAGCTATTTTGCAATTTTTCTTTTTGCTTAGCTTCAGGATTTGATCAGCTTCTTCAGGTGTTCTGCAAAAAGGCTTTTCGATATAAATGCCTCTAGCACCATTTTGAATCGCAGCTTTCATCATTTCAAAGTGTTGATCAGGGTGCCGAGTGCAAATAGCAACTATATCGGGAAGGCTTTCTTTAAGCATTTTTTTATAATCACTGAAACTCTTACTGCACTTAAGTCTTTCTTGAGCTTTTACTAAGCCTTTAAGGCTGGCGTCAGCGACACTAACTATTTTACAATTTGGAATGCTATTCCAAATATAGTCGAGTCCATGACCAAAATTTCCCCGGCCAGTGTGGCCTATAACGCCTATTTTGTATTGCTTTTGAGCTGCTGCAAAGACTTGATTTGTGGCAAGGGCAGCAGTGGATGTTATAAGAAGTTGACGGCGATCCATTTTTTAAGCTCTTTATTGTTCATGCTATAAAATAACCTACGGTAGGAGAATCTTATGAATAGAACTAAAAAAGTTTACTCTTCGTTGAGACGGCGATAAGCTCTATGAGTATCGATAAGGATCTCATGGATGTCACTCTTCATCTTGTTCGTTAAGTGAGCGTACTTCTTATCTTTATTCTTACCTGTTAGGACAGCCTGTAAACCTTTAAGGATGAGCTCTCTTGAAATAAGAGGCAGGCTTTTAAAGTTCTCAGAGTAAATCATATAGCTGAGAGGATACTTAAACATACGGGTTTTAAGATCAAACTCTTTGAGTGAACGCTTTTTGGAGTCCTGTAAACCACTTGCTTCAAATGTCTTTGTGTAATTTGTGTTTCCAGTCACGGCACCATTTAGCTTGGCTTCATCGACAAAAAGTAAATAGTCGACAGTAGGCGTGACTTGTCGCTGAATTTCACTAAGGCCGCTTTCGGAAATATTCTCGTTATCGTACTCATCAAGACCTTCTTTGTGAAGAGCAATGCGGCTTCTATAGCCAACTCTAGTTATAAGGTTGGTCATGTGTATTTGGTGTTCCATCACCATGAGGGCAACTATGTCACTAGATTTCTCGAGGTAAGGGCTGACGTCGAAAAGTGGAGCAAGGTCAGTTATCTCTGTGTTGTCGAGTTCTTCTTGAGCATAGCGTAAATTCCCTAAGTGAGGGTTTTTGCTGGAAACTCCAGTGACATACCAGCTTCCCCAACGTTTTTCGAGTGGAGTTCGATGATTGACGACATTTGACTCTAGAGAGCCAGTAGCTTTTATAAATCTAGATTTAATCATGCCACCAGGAACACTTTGAGTTCTTGACGATGAGTGGCAATCAAGACAATCATGGTCATTTCTGACGATAATTGGTTTTTCTAACTCTTTTTGCTCAAGAGTGTAAAAGGTAGCGCCAAGCTTTGGGTCGTTCGACATTATCTCAAGAACGGTACTATTTGGGATCCAGCCGATATAAGTATTTTCGTTAAAGTAGAGTGCTCTTGGAGTCTTTGCGGAGATGAGCTCGCGCTGAAAACTAGTTCTCGAGAAAACTAAACTTTGAGACTTTTGAGGGATGTTAAGTGCTTTGAGGACAGACTTGAGGTACCCGAAGTCTTTATCATATGAAAGCTGAACTTTTCCAGAACTTATGTCTTTTTTAAGTTTCTCTATGTCACTGTTATTTTCAACTGTCCCGTAATTGATTGGAGGATAGTTAAATGCAGTTTGAGCCTGACCAAGTTGAAGACTTAGCAGGATAAAGCTTATAATAATTTTTTTCATAACTGAACCTTCTGTTAATTCAGTCGTTCGCCACCAAGCTTACTATACATCGGCTTGGGAAAAATGATTATTAATTTGGGCTTAGTTGTCATGTTTTTGTAAAACTTTGAGTACTGCTTAAAAATTTAGGAACTTGTGTATGAAATTCATTTGCGTATTGTTGTGCCTCTGGTCATTATCTTTAATGGGAGCAGAAAAGCCTAATGTCCTCTTTATCATCTCAGACGATTTATCTTCAAGAGCTTTGCCTGCTTATGGTAACGAGCAGTGTAAAACGCCAAATATCGATCGTATAGCATCTCAAGGTACAGTTTTTAAGAATACCTATTGTCAATTTCCAGTATGCGGTGCTTCAAGAGCTTCCTTTATGTCTGGCCTTTATCCTCACCAAACAGGCGTGTTGAGCAATAACATTAAGAAGTTTGAAGCGAACCTTGGCAGTAAACTAACGATGACTCAAAACTTCATTAAAAATGGCTACTATGCACCACGAATTGGCAAGATGTACCATATGCTTATTCCTGGGAATATAACAGAAGGTGTTTCGGGGCCAGATCACCCTCAGTCATTCAGTGAAGTTTTCAACTTTCAGGGAGATGAATGGTTCTCAAAAGGCGAGGCTGAAGCACTTTGTAAGACTAAATTAAATATGGATAAGACGAAGCATTATGCACTTGGTTTTGGTGGAGCTTTCTACGTAGTTAAAACTCTAGAAGGCGAAAGTCAGCCAGACTATCGCGCAGCTTCCAAAGCAATTGAAATCATTAAAAATAAAAAGGATAAGTCTTTCTTTATTTCTTTAGGTTTTATTCGTCCACATGTGCCGTTAGTCGCGCCAAAGAAGTACTTCGACATGTATCCACCTGAAGACATGAAGCTAGTGAATGATGATCCTGAAGATTTGAAGGATATCCCTAAAGCCGGTCAAAGTAAAACGACTGTTAGCTATGGCGTTCAAGATGAAATGACTCGCAAAAAGATGTTAAGTGCCTACTACGCATCTGTGACTTTTATGGATGCTCAAGTTGGGCGTGTGTTAGATGCTCTGGAAGCTGAAGGCCTTAGAGAAAATACAATTGTTGTTTTCACGAGTGACCATGGTTGGCACTTGGGCGAACATACTTTTTGGCAGAAACAGAATTTACATGAGGAGTCAGCACAAGTTCCGATGATTATTGCTTTGCCAGGCCAAAAGCCACAAGTGTCGACTTCTATTACAGAACTTTTAGATCTGTATCCAACACTTTCAAAACAGTGCGGTTTGAGTGTTCCAAGTCATGTTCAGGGTAAGGACTTAACTCCAGTTTTGAAAAACTCTAAGGCTTCTGTTCGTGAGTTTGCTATGACTGTCAGAGGAAAGGACCTCTATATGCTCCGCAGTAAGAAGTGGGCTTTTATGCAGTATGGCAAAAATGGTGAGAAAGGTTTTGAGCTTTACGACATGCTGAAAGATCCACGTCAGTACACAAACTTGGCAAAAAATATAGAGTACAAAGAAGTTCTTCAGAAGATGAAAAACACTTTGAAAGCTAAGCTTGTTTCTCTAAAATAGTTTTTAGATAGTACTTGCTAATAGCTCACTTGCGTGGGATCTGACAACACTAGAGATGTCGGTTCCACCAAGCATACGAGCAACTTCTTCGACGCGATCTTCATTTTCTAAGAGGACCATTTCGGTAAAGGTACGGCCATTTTTAACATTCTTCTCAACTCTGTAGTGCGTGCAACCACCAGCGGCAACTTGAGGCATGTGAGTGATACAGAAGATTTGGTGTTCTTTGCCTAATGATACAAGCTTTTTGGCAACTTGAGTCGCAACTATACCACCTATGTTTGCATCTATTTCATCGAAGATGAGAACCGGTACTTGGTCTATTTTAGCTAAGACAGACTTTACCGCTAACATGACTCGGGAGATCTCACCGCTAGAGCCTATGTCTTTGATTGGTTTAGTGCCTTCACCAGCATTTGGCGCGAAACAAAACTCTATGTGATCAAAACCAGTGGAGCTTTCTTTTGTTTGCGATATTTCGATGGTGAATTCACTGCTTTTAAAGCCGAGGTCTTTTAGTTGTTCAGAGATCGATGACGCTAAGCCTTTGGTAACGCCATGTCGTTTTTTTGAAAGAGTAGCTGCAGCTTTATTAAAGTCTTTTTGAGCAGTTTCAATATTTGCCAAAAGTTCGTCATAGAGGTCTTCAAACTTGTCAGCTTTGGAGATCTTTTCATTCAGTTTAGCTGCATAGGTAAAGACATCGCTTAATTCAGGACCATACTTTCTTTTCATTTGCTGAATGATTGACATTCTTTCTTCTAAGAAGGCGAGGTTTTCGGGATCTAAGTTGAGTCTGTTTGTGTATGAATCAAGATCGCGAGAGAGGTCATTTAAACCTTCACTCAGAGTCTCCGCGGTATCTAAAAAGGGGCCTGCATTGGTTTCGTCTATCGAAGCCATTTCTTGGAGCTGACGAGTTAGAAACTGAATTGAGTTGATGATTGAATTGTCATCGCCCGAGATAAGATCCTGAGCTTTGAGAGATGACTCCATGAGTTCTTTGGCACCAGCAGACTGGTTGTACTCAAGATTGACAGTTTCATCTTCATTTTTTTGAAGGTTGGCGTCTTTTATTTCTTTGAATTGATAACGAAGTATCTCTAGTTCGCCTCGGTCAGGGACCTCGTTATGAAAGTTCTCTTTCTCTTCTTCAAGTACTCGAAGCTTTTCGTAAGCAGCTTTGACAGTTTCTAGGTTTTTGCCAAGATTACCATAGCGGTCCAAAAGAAAACGTTGCTTACTGTTGTCGGCCAGTCCTTGTTGTTCACCAGGTGCATATATATCGATAAAACACTTTCCGAGATCTTTCATCGTTGCCAATGAAGTAGGAGTGGAGTTGATAAAGTTTTTGCTACTTGATGGGGATATAACTCTTCTAAGAATTATTTGACCACTTTCATCGGCTTCTATGCCTGCGTTTTCAAGAATCTTTTCAGCAAGGTTTTTGAGGAAGGGGATAGAGCCCAATTCAATGATGGCACTTATCTCTGCCTTACTTGCATCTGTACGAATGAGTGACTTATCCGCTCTTTCGCCGAGGAGAAGTTTTATAGCTCCAAGTATGACGGACTTACCAGCACCTGTTTCACCAGTAACTGTGTTTAATCCAGCGGAAAAGTCTATGTCGAGTTGCTCAACAAGAGCAAGGTTCTTGATGTGTAGGCTAGTGAGCATGATTAGTTAAAGTAATTGAGGTAGCCGTCAAATGATTTAAACTTGGCTGTTAATCCAGCTAATATACCGAGTAAGCTGAAAATAATGAACCAGATAGTCGATAAGTTTGGTTTTTTGTAGATGATCATTGAGCTCATACCGACAATTAGCCATATGCCTAGCTTAAGCATAATCCAGCCTGGGAAGCCATCCGCCGAAGCACCAGTTGCTTTCATAAGTCCCATACCACCGACCATGATAAATAGTAAGCTTACGCCGTGAGTTATAGCTAAAAATTTTCTAGAAGGGTTATCTTCTTTTTTACCGCCATTTCGGCAGTAAATACACATCGCACCGATGCACATGAAAGTTAAAAAGATTCCGATAAAATGGATAGGATAGTAGATAGCGTATCTTGGCAACATAGTGAAATATCTCTAGTGAAATTAATTTGATCTTAAACTGTCTTCTTTTGATATAAAAACAAGAGCTTGGCTAAAGATATTCAGGAGTGAAATAGTGATTTTTTTGTGAAAAACTATTTTTACAAAAATGTATTAGAGGTTTGAGATTAAAACACGTGAAATTACTATTTTTGTATTCATATTCAATAAATTACCTATTTGTAAAAATGGCATAAAATAGACCTTTTTAGCCTCTTTTTCGGTACGAAAAAGACTTGATATAATGCTTTTTTTAAAACTTTTTTTATTTTTTTAAGTATATCTTTATAAGTACCTTACGTATGGTTATGGGGGTGTTTTTTGTGAAGTGCTGTATTTAAATTACAATTTCGTCATTAAAACGATTCGACAAAGTATAATCATTCAATATACTAATGTACCCAAAAATTATAGATGAAACCTGTGATATATTAACGAGAGATATTTACACTATGGACTTCACAGCTAAAGAACTTGGAATGAATCAGCGTCAGCGAGGATTATACCTACCTGATACAGAAACCGCGAACTGCGGCGCTGGCTTCATTTGTAGCTTACGCGGCGAAAAAAGCCACGACATTATACATAAAGCACTAGAGATACTTATTAAGCTTACACACCGTGGTGCGGTGAGTGCCGATGCCAAAACTGGTGACGGTGCAGGTTTGTTAATGGATATACCATTCGACTTTTTTAAAGAAGATTGTGCTGATTTAAATTTACCTGAACCTGGCGAGTATGCTTGTGGTATGGTTTTCCTGCCACGCGAAGAAGCAGAACGTGCTAAGTGTGTTGAAACACTTGAAGCAGCTATAAAAGAACAAGGACTATCGCTACTTGGTTGGCGTGAAGTTCCAGTAGATCGTTCTGTAGTTGGTCGTATCGCTGCTGAAACTGAGCCGCATATCATGCAGGTGTTCATCGGTAAAGGCGAAAAAGCTCTTGATGAGCAAAACTTCAACATCAAGCTTTACATCGCGAGAAAATTTGCTGAACGTGAAATTCGTGAATCTGAACTTTCAGAGAAGAACTATTTCTACTTCCCAAGTCTTTCGACCACTACTATTATTTATAAAGGCCTTCTTCGTCCAGAAGACATGGAAGACTTCTATAAAGACCTTTCTAACCCGAAAGTAGTAACTCGTCTAGCACTTGTTCACCAGCGTTTCTCAACAAACACTTTCCCAACTTGGGACCTTGCACAGCCGTTCCGTTACATGTGTCACAACGGTGAGATCAATACTCAGCGTGGTAACGTTAACCGTATGCGTGCTCGTGAAGAACTATTTAAAAGTGAAGTGTTCGGCGAAGATATCGCTAAACTTCTTCCTGTAGTTATCGACGGTAAGTCTGACTCAGCGACTATGGATATGGTTGTTGAACTACTGCTTATGACTGGTCGTAAACTTCCTGAAGTTATGATGATGATGGTACCTGAAGCGTGGGAAAAACACCGCAGCATGCCAGAATACAAGAAAGCTTTCTATGAGTACATGTCTGCAGTTATGGAGCCATGGGACGGTCCAGCTTCTATTCCTTTCACAGACGGTCACGTTATCGGTGCACTACTAGACCGTAACGGTCTTCGTCCTTCACGTTACACAGTTACAAAAGATGGCTGGGTTATCATGTCATCTGAAACTGGTGTTGTGAAAGTAGAGCCGGAAAATGTTGAGCGCAATGGTCGCTTGGAGCCTGGTAAAATGTTCCTAGTTGACATGGAAGCAGGTACGATCCTTGGTGACGAAGAAGTCAAAAAGCAAGTTGCAGAAGCTCACCCTTACCGCGAATGGTTAGATGAGAATCAACTTCACTTCCGTGATCTTCCTTATGTGAAAGACGGCATGATTCCTACTGAAGAAACTGACTCTAAAACTCGTCAGCGTGCTTTTGGCTACACACAGGAAGATGTTAGGAAACTAATTCTCCCTATGGCTCAAACGGGCAAAGAGGGAATTGGTTCTATGGGTACAGATACTCCAGTAGCAGTTCTTTCAGACAGACCGCAACTACTTTATAACTACTTCCACCAACTTTTTGCACAGGTTACAAACCCACCTCTAGACGGTATCCGTGAAGAGCTGGTAACTGACCTTAGTTTGACAATGGGTGCAGATCACAACATTTTCTCTCATGGTCCAGAACACTGTACTAAACTTCGTATTCAAAACCCAATTTTGACTAACGAAGATATGGTGAAGCTTAAAGGACTTGATAAAGAAGATCTTAAAGCTGCTACACTTTCTATGCTATATCCGATTTCTTCTGGTGCGGCTGGTATGGAGAAAGTTCTTGACCAACTAGTTCAGGATGCTATATCAGCAATCAAAGATGGTGCAACAATCATTATTCTTTCTGACCGTGGTGTCAATAAAGAGATGGCACCTATCCCAGCTTTACTAGCAGCCGGTGC
Organism: Lentisphaeraceae bacterium; assembly: GCA_021232515.1. Lineage (GTDB taxonomy): Bacteria > Verrucomicrobiota > Lentisphaeria > Lentisphaerales > Lentisphaeraceae > JAKVBD01. The sequence goes on along the minus strand of JAJPOQ010000155.1, from coordinate 4,353 downwards.
TCTCCAACACGGACTTTCACGTGAACGTCAGCGTTCTCACTGTGGAATCGCGATTGAAACTGCAGAAGCTCGTGAAGTTCACCACTTTGCTCTACTATTTGGTTATGGCGTAACAGCAGTTAACCCTTACCAAGTATTTGAAGTTCTTGATGAAATGATCCTTGAAGGATTTATCAAAGACGCCAACCACGATAAAGCAGTTGCTAACTACGTAAAAGCAGTTGGTCTTGGTATCAACAAAGTAATGACTAAGATCGGTATCTCGACTCTTAAGTCTTACCGTGGCGCACAGATCTTCGAAGCAGTTGGTCTTGGTAAAGAGCTTGTTGACAAATTCTTCACTAAAACAGCTTCACGTATCGGCGGTATTAGTCTTGTTGAGATAGAACAAGAAGTAGCTAAGCGTCATGCAAATGGTTTCCCTGAAGTCGACATACCTTCTAGCTCAGAACTAGATGTAGGTGGCGATTATCAATGGCGCCGTAACGGTGAACGTCACTTGTTCAACCCACTTACAGTTGCTAAGCTTCAGCAGTCAGTCCGTCAGGACAACCCGCAAAGCTACGACGAGTATAGTAAACTAATCAATGATCAGTCTAAAAAACTTATGACTATCCGTGGACTATTTGAGTTCACAGGTAAAGAACCTATTCCACTTGAAGAGGTTGAAGACTGGACTGAGATCGTTAAACGTTTTAAAACTGGTGCTATGTCTTACGGTTCAATCAGCCGTGAAGCACACGAAAACCTAGCTATCGCTATGAACCGCATCGGCGGTCGTTCTAACTCAGGTGAGGGTGGTGAAGATCCACGTCGCTTTGAGAAAGATGACAATGGCGACTGGCGTCGTTCAGCAATAAAGCAGGTTGCTTCGGGTCGTTTCGGTGTGACAAGTCACTACTTAACAAACTCAAATGAGATCCAGATCAAAATGGCTCAGGGTGCTAAGCCTGGTGAAGGTGGACAGCTACCTGGTGAAAAAGTTTACCCATGGGTAGCTAAGTGTCGTAACTCGACGCCATATGTTGGTCTTATTTCTCCTCCGCCTCACCACGATATCTACTCTATCGAGGATTTGGCTCAATTAATTTATGACCTTAAAAATGCTAACCGCGAAGCTCGTGTAAACGTTAAGCTTGTTTCTGAAGTTGGTGTTGGTACGATTGCAGCTGGTGTTGCTAAAGCTAAAGCTGACGTCATCCTCGTTTCAGGATTTGACGGTGGTACTGGTGCTTCACCTCTAACATCACTTAAGCACTGTGGTCTTCCATGGGAGCTAGGTCTAGCAGAAGCTCAACAAACACTTGTTATGAATGGCCTTCGTAGTCGTATCGCTCTTGAGTGTGATGGTCAGCTTAAAACTGGTCGCGACGTTGCTATAGCATGTCTACTAGGTGCAGAAGAGTTCGGTTTTGCAACTGCTCCTCTTGTTGCTTCTGGTTGTATCATGATGCGTGTTTGTCATCTAAATACATGTCCAGTTGGTGTTGCAACTCAGGATCCTGAACTTCGTAAGAAATTCAAAGGTAAGCCAGAGCACGTTATCCGTTACTTCCGTTTCGTTGCTGAAGAACTTCGTAAGATCATGGCAGAACTTGGTTTCCGCACGATCGATGAGATGGTTGGTCAGTCACAGAAGCTTGAGACTCGTGAAGCAATCGAACACTTTAAGGCAAAAGGTCTTGACCTTTCAACGATTCTTTTCAAACCTGAGGTTCCGGAAAGCGTAGCGATCCGTAATACAGAGAAGCAAGATCACGAACTTGAGAATGTATTCGACATGAATCTTCTTAAGCTTGCGAAGAGTGCAATCGAAAAGAAAGAGAAAGTCAATATCGACTTACCAATTATCAATACCGACCGTTCAGTTGGTGCGATTCTTTCAAACGAAATCTCTAAAATCCACGGAGCCGCTGGTCTTCCAGAAGATACAGTGAATCTAACCGTTCATGGATCAGCAGGACAGAGTTTCGGTGCATTCAGTACTTTCGGTCTGACAATGAAAGTTGAAGGCGATACAAATGATTACCTTGGTAAAGGTTTGTCTGGTGCAAAACTTATCATTAAGCCTCCAGCTAAGTCAACAATCGTTCCTGAAGAGAACATCATCACTGGTAACGTAACACTTTACGGTGCAGTTCACGGTGAAGCTTACATCAACGGTATAGCTGGCGAGCGTTTCTGTGTAAGAAACTCTGGTGCAGTAGCAGTTGTTGAAGGCGTTGGTGACCACGGTTGTGAATATATGACTGGTGGTAAAGCAATCATCCTTGGTAGCACAGGTCGTAACTTCGCTGCTGGTATGAGTGGTGGTGTTGCTTACATACTTGACGAAGAAGGCGACTTCATCGAAAAGCGCTGTAACCCTGAGCTTGTAGCTTTCGAAACTGTCGATACAGACGAAGAGAAAGAAGAACTTAAAGGTTACATCCGAAACCACTTGAACTACACTGGTTCTACAGTCGCAGGAAAGATACTAGAAAACTTTGACGATGCTCTTAAGAAGATTATCAAAGTTATGCCTGTTGACTACAAGAAAGCACTTGAACGCCTGGCTCGAGAAGCCGCTGAAGGCAAACAGTTAACTGAAGTATAGGGGAACTGAAACATGGGAAAAACAACCGGTTTTAAAGAATACGATCGTCAGGTCGAGTCTAAGCTCCCCGTCGAAGATCGTTTAAAGAATTATAAAGAATTCACAGTTGCTCTAAATGATGAGCAAGTGGAAACTCAAGGCGCTCGCTGTATGGACTGCGGTATTCCGTTCTGTCACAGTGGCTGTCCACTTGGTAACCTTATTCCAGACTTTAATGATCTGGTTTACAGAGGCCAGTGGAAGAAGGCTCTTGAGCGCTTACACACAACTAACAACTTCCCGGAGTTCACAGGTCGTCTGTGTCCAGCTCCTTGTGAAGAAGCTTGTGTTATGACAATCAATGACCCAGCGATCACTATCGAAAATATCGAAAAGTCTATCGTTGAAAAAGGTTTTGCTGAAGGCTGGATCGCTCCACAACCTCCAGAAAACCGCACAGGTAAAACTGTTGCAGTTATCGGTTCAGGACCTGCTGGTCTTGCTGCGGCTCAACAATTAAACCGTGCTGGTCACACAGTAACAGTTTTTGAAAGAGCTGATCGCGTTGGTGGTCTTCTTCGTTACGGTATTCCAGACTTCAAGATGGAGAAGTGGATCATCGATCGTCGCGTTAAAGTGATGGAAGAAGAAGGCATCATCTTCAAAGTAAGCACTCACATCGGTGTAGATATCTTAGGCGAAGAGCTTAAGAAACAATTCGATGCAGTTGTTCTTTGTGGCGGTGCTACAGTTCGTCGTTCACTTCCTGTTCCAGGTATCGACCTAGATGGCGTTGTTCAAGCTATGGATTTCCTTCCACAGCAGAATAAGCGTAATGCTGGTGATACTGCTGAGGAAATCGGCGGAGAGCAGATCTGGGCAACAGATAAAAACGTTATCGTTATCGGTGGTGGTGATACAGGTTCTGACTGTATAGGTACTTCAAACCGTCACGGTGCTAAGTCTGTAGCTAACTTCGAGCTTCTCGGTAAAGCTCCTGTTAACCGTACTGAAAATATGCCTTGGCCTTTCTGGCCAATGAAGCTTAAGACTTCTACTTCTCACGAAGAAGGTTGTAATCGTTACTGGAGTATTTCTACTAAGGAATTCAAAGGCGACGAAAACGGTAAACTTAAGTCACTAGTGACTGTGCAAGTTGAAGTCGATCGCTCAGGCGGTGGATTTAAAATTAATGAAGTTCCTGGAACTGAAAAAGAGTGGCCATGTGAGTTAGTTCTACTTGCTCTAGGTTTCACTGGTCCAGAAACAAACACAGTAGTTTCTCAGCTTGGTCTTGAACTAGACGCTCGTGGAAACGTTAAAGCTGAATACGGTGACTACTCAACTAGCGTTGAAGGTGTTTTCGCAGCTGGTGATATGCGCCGCGGTCAGTCGTTGATCGTTTGGGCTATCTCAGAAGGTCGTGAAGCAGCTCATGCTATAGATACTTACTTGATGGGACACTCAGATCTTCCTACTAAAGGAATGGACGGGGATCTTCCAAGAAGTTAAGTATAGCTTCTAAATATTTTAAAAAGCCTCGCAATTCTTTGCGGGGCTTTTTTGTTTCTGGAGTATTTAGGTACTAGTTGTTTGGAATATAGTATTTGGCGATAAACAGTCAGTTATTTGGGATTTAGTGTCTAGTCCTGATTAAAAGTTGACACTTTATTTTCATTTAAAGGCAGAGCGTAGACGAGAATGGGTCTTCCCAACTCGTCGGAGTCTACCTCTGCTGAACTTATGCATAACTGAAAGAGTTTGACCTCGAGTGAACC
>JAJPOQ010000060.1 GCA_021232515.1 Lentisphaeraceae bacterium | reverse complement strand
ACTTTGATTTCCCTACTGGAAATACATCGCCGTGAGAAGTGAACCAATCTGAAGGCTTCTTGTACTTTTTCCTATACCAAGCCGGGAAGCCTGTATCGAGGATTTGAACTTCTATACCGTGTGGTAAACCAGGCTTACCTTCTTTAGTCAATTTCTCAATAGATTCGTCTGTCGCCCAAATAAAAACACCTGAGTTACCTGCTACTTTTTTATGCATCCACTCAATCGACATCTCGAAGTTTCTAAACTTCTTCTTTGTTCGCATAACACTTAAAGGCTCACCAGTACAGTAAATCTTACCGTCCTTCTCACTCCAAGTATCGTCCGCTGAATTAACTTTTGTAAAGTCTTTTAAAGTCAGAGCGCTCCAACCTTCACCTTCGATATTTACCAATGTCTTTTTTAGGGCTTTCTCTTCAGCACCGACAACTGAAAAAATGGCACAAACCATAAGAAGAACGATCACTTTTTTGAAACTCATAAATACCTACTTTGAATAATTTTACACATGCATACACTTCAAACAAACGCAGCCGGCCTGCAACTCTTACAACAAAGGCAATAAAAAAGCCGCTCAAGTTGAGAGCGGCTTTTTAAGTAATTTTTGAAACTATTATTTTAGTGACTGAAGATAGTCTAAGAGAGCATTGAATTCTTTGACGGTTAAGTTCCCGGCAAGTCCCGGTGGCATCATCGATGTTTCTCTAACACCAGACTCAACGATCTGAGTTTTCTCAATTTTTGAAACTATACCAGCGACATTTCTTATCTCAAAAGCCGGACCATCATAGCCTGTGACAAAACCTTCAACAGTGTTCCCATTTTTCAACTTAAACCACTTAGTAACAAAACCCTGAGCCATAACTTCACTTGGTTTTACAATCGACTCGGCGATAAACTCTCTTGAGAACTTTGTTCCTACAGAACCAAGGAAAGGTCCTTTCGGAGCAATGCTTTCATCCACTGTGTGACAGATAGAGCAACCCTGACGAATAAACAGTGCTTTGCCATTGGCAATGTCATTTCCTGGCTTTGCTATCTCTTTCTTTAAGGAATCGTACGATATAGCACTCACAAGATCACCACTTCTACTTGGTGTGGTTTTATATAGAGCCTTGATCTTTTTAAAGTTTGTACGGACAGCTTTGCGGCCATTATCATCTAACTTTTGAAGTTGTTCTTTTGAAATAAGGTCTGAAATGGACTCAAACTGAATCAGAGCTTTTGCCGTTGACTCTGCCTGTCTTTCATGAGCAATGACTTCATCTAGTTGAAGTCGAACTTTGGCTTTGACATTTTCAGTAACAACCGGATTTCGAATCATATTAAAAGCAATAATATGAGCGTAAATACCAATACCCGCTCTTCTGTTTTTCATAAGAAGACCTAAAGACTTTACGTCACTTACATAACGCGTCGTATTCACAAAATCTGTGTAAGTCGATTTAAGTAAATCATTTTTAGTTTTGTCAGCATTCCAAGCTTTGAGTAGTTTCACTTTTTCAACAAAAACATCAATACCCGCAACTGAGTCAAGCTTATGAAATATCTTCACCTTCAACTGATTACTTCGCGACTTATCGATAGCTGCGTTTATAAGAGTCGCTCCTTGAGCAGCAGTTAAACTTTCAAGAGTTAACAAGTCAACGACTTCGTCATAATCAATTTTCAATGTTAGATTCGAAGGCAATACCTGATTCAAGCGCATGACAGACATGATCTCGCGAACGCCTTCTTTGGAAAAGGTCGGGTAAGCTTTCTCTATAGCAGTTTTTATTTTCGAAGTCTGAGCCCACTCAGTCGGCTTAAAGTAAGGTCCCTTATAGTTCGGGCGTGTGTTCCACCAGCTTTTGCCATCCCACGTTTGCTCTTGGTGATATAAACGAAATAATGCGAGCATAACAAGCTTCTTGAGTTCTTCATCTTTAGAACTTTCTAACTTTGATATAAGTCCGTCAACAACTTCTTCTGTATGTCTTGTCTGAAGAATTCTCAGAGCAGTTTCTCGGTAGGATTCGTTATCCAATAAATCAAAACAAGTTTGAGTGTCTGACAAGATCATCAACGCTTGAAGGCTTACGTGTGGAAGAGCTGTTATCGGTGCAGAAAGAGAACCATCCGCGCCAACTTTAGAAACTTGTTTTAGACGGTCATCTACAATCATTTTCTCTGACTGAGCTAAAGCAAATATACTCTTCACTGCAGACTTATCTTTAACTCTAGCTAAGGCAGTCACTGCCTGTAGTCGAACTCTTGGATTCTTATCATTTAAAAACTTAGCGATAAAACCTTTTGGGATATCTTTTAACTGATCTGTTCGGTCTGCTAATGCCCGAACGGCAAATTCACGAAGATCTTCATCGGCAGTTATTTCAATTAATAACTTATGAGACTTGGCGCCGATCAATTGCTTAAGAGCAAATATTGAAGCAACTCGATTGTAAAGCTCTTGTTTTTTATCTTGGATTATTGCTTCCAAACCATTGATAAGTGCTGGATTTTCACCGCGTTTTAGTATCTCGCTCATAGTATTTATACGAGTTACCTGACTACGACTAGTGATATGTTTAAGTAAATCTTCATCAGTTGCTTTTGCTAAGTCTGGGAACTCCGCAGCTTTTAAACCTGGATAAGTCACACGTTCGACAAAACCAAATTTTTTGTCGGTATAGGAAGCACTACCTCCAGCCCAAGAGGCTATATACATGGCAGAAAAGCCATCAACATCTGTCACCAAAGGTTGGCGAATAGGCATGATCAACTGCTGCTTGATTCTATAACTATCTTCATGGCGCTGTTTAGGATGAATAAAGATGCCGCTGTTGTAGTCATTTGAGATAAGCATATCGCTCATTTCATTTGGAAAACCAGGCTCGTGCAAGTAGTACATGCCAGTTCCAGAACCACCACCATAGTCAACCATAGAAGCCATGGCCTCGTTGCCAAAGTGTTTGTAAAGACGTGGGTAACCAAAGTCTGCTAACTGAGGTATGTGGTGAAACCGCGTGTTCCAACCGCCACCATCGTTCGTGTTATCTCGAGTAAATATATCGAGATATGGATCGATAGCGACGTTGTAAATGTTACGGACATTTGTACTAAAAACTTCTAAGTTCGAGCCATCTGGACGAACTCTTAAAACACCGCCACCAAAAAGAGTTGCTTGTGAACCGTCCGTACCTGTTGCTTGGTAACAACCTTGGTCACCGATGGAAAGATAAAGCCAACCATCGATTGCCATACGAACGCCATTTTGAGCATGGTCGACCCGTTTAGTAACAACTCCTTGGCCAACGCCATTTATAAGAACTTTCTTCTCATCTGCGACGCCATCGCCATCTGTATCTCGAAGAGCAGATAAAAGTGGTGGGTGTAGCAGATAAAGTGTATCGCCAACAAAGCAACTACCACGAGCTGCATTCACCTTATCTAAAAACACCGTTACTTTATCGGCAACGCCATCCTTATCGGTATCTTCACATCGATATATTTTTCCGACATCGAGAAGTCCACTTCGAGCTGCATTTGGATCTGAGCTCACATAGACAACTCCATTGGGCGATACCGACATACCAGCCGGAGCTGTTATGTTTTTGTGGTCGACAAAGCGAGTTACTTTGGCTCCAGAAGTATCAATCTTCTGAGCATTAGCAAATGATAACGAGGCCAGCAAAGCCCCGCAAATTAGTTTTTTCATACACATACCTGACTTAAGTTAAGTTAGCGAACTAGTCCTTCTTCCAAAGGTGACTTTTGCCGCCAATGCCAGTTTGATTCCCTATCCACTCTTGGACTCCAGCTTTCTTTGTCCAAGCCGTATATTTTTTAAGGAGCTCATTGGCTATTTCTGGTTTTTTAGTTATGAGATTCTTCGTCTCGAGACGGTCAGTCTCCATATTGAAGAGTTCCCATTGATCTTTATATTTTCTGACAAGCTTCCATTTTCCCTGACGGATCGCGCGGTTTCCTTCATGTTCAAAATAAATAGCGTCATGTCCCTTCCGTTGCTCATCAGTAAAAAGTTTCACCAAACTCTTACCTTCTACAGGAATTATTTTATTTCCCTTATGAATTTCAGGGTAATCAACCCCTGCGAGATCGAGGCAAGTTGGCAGTATATCGATGACATGACCTAGATCGTGAGTAAGGCCTTGACGAACTTTACCTTTCCAGTAAATGACTAGTGGTGTTGTTATACCGCCTTCGTGATTAAAACTCTTAAATTCTCTAAATGGCGTATTTGAAAAACCGGCCCACTCTTGACCGTAAGTAGCATAAGTATCTTCAGGACCAGGCATGATTGCTGGGTCATTCCCCAAACGAATTTTTCGGCCATCGCGAGTTTCTAATGGAAAGTTTTTCGCACGTCCTTTGGGACCTATTTCTTCTGCACAGCCGCCATTATCCGACAAAAAGATAACGATGGTATTTTCAAGTATATTTTTCTTCTTTAAAGAATCCATGATCTGACCGACGCCACTATCCATGATGTCCACCATCGCCGCAAAAGTTGCCATGCGACGAGCATACCATTTTTTATACTCTGGCTTTACTTCATCCCAAGCCAAAGACTCGGCATTTCGCTTAGGGTATTTCCATTTTTTATCGATCAGACCAAGCTCAATCATCTTCTTTTTGCGAACTTCAGCCAACTTATCCCAACCCACTTCATAACGTTCTTGGTACTTATCTATCGCTGATTCTGGAGCCTGAATTGGCCAATGTGGTGCGACATGTGGAACATAGAGAAAAAACGGCTTATCTGACTTGTGGTCTTCGATAAACTCAACAGCTGTTTTTGAAATGTCCTCAGTGTAGTAAAAGTCCTTATTTGCCGGAGGAGGCAGCATCTTACCATCGCGAGTAAGTGACGGCGGGTTGTAGTAACTTCTGATACTGGCAATAGTTCCATAAAACTGATCAAATCCACGATTGTTTGGCCAGTTACTTTGCTCTGTATCTTCGGCGTTTGGCCACGCCGTTAAGTGCCACTTGCCTGAAAGGTAGGTCGTATAACCACCAAGTTTTAAAGCTTCGGCGATAGTAACTGCTTTCTTAGACAACTCACCATTGTAAAGTTTGTTTGGGCTCGTGCCGATCATATGGCCAATACCAGCTTGATGCGGATAAAGTCCAGTCATGAGACTTGCTCGAGTTGGGCAACAACGACCCGTGTTATAAAACTGCGTAAATTTTAAACCGTTAGCTGCCAGTTTATCTATATTGGGTGTTTCTATTTCTCCGCCATATGAACCTAAATCGGAGAAACCCAAGTCATCTGCCATGATCAGAATTATATTTGGTTTCTCAGCTGCTTGACCACACATAGCCATTAAAATCAGCAACAACACACTTACACGTACTTTCATTATCTTACCTTATTTATTTTGGGAGTATTAGGGAGAATAGTAACAAGTACGCTTCAAGTGACATACTCGTTACATAGTTTCGGCTTTAAATTAAAAGCCTTTCATTTTGGGAAGTTTATCGACATACTGAAGCTTGGTTCGTTTCAGTTCTGAAACCATAAGAGCGTGATACTCTTTGACCTTTTCTTTAAACTCTGGATTCAAAGCTAAGTTATTGAGTTCTTCAGGATCTTTCTTAAGGTCGTAGAGTTCAGGGATCTCATTTTTAACCATTGTCTGGATAAATTTATAGTTTCCTTTGATCACAAAAGCATACCAAGGAATGCTCTTCATCTTCTTCGGCAACTCTTTCGTCTCTGGCTTAAAGGCCGACTTACTAAAAGTCATGATCAATGGTCGATCGATAAATGTTTCAGGGTCTTTTAAAAGTGGAACTATGTCCTGACCATCCATACGCCATGGTAGCTCGATACCAGCAAGCTTGAAAAATGTCGGTACGAGATCAACCCCATTGACCGGTGTTTCACAAACTTTATTTACCGCAACTTTACCAGGCATAGAAATGATCAAAGGAGCTTTTATATTCCCTGCATAAGGCGCCTGCTTATGTCTAAAGCCATGCTGTCCCCAAGCAAAACCTTGGTCTGAAGTAAAGACAACTAAAGTATTTTCCAATTGGCCACTATCTTTGAGACTCTTCATCAATCGACCGACACTTTCATCAATCGATTTTACCGCTTGGTGGTACTGTCTGACCAAGTCGTGAAGAGTATTCCCATGAATGCCTTTGCCTTGAAAGATCTTTGGTTCGCCGTTTTTATTTGGGATCCACTTTTCTTCTTTACTGGCATACTTAGGCTTACCAGCGCGTGGAGGGTATATATCTGCAGGAACTGGAACTTTTATATTTTTATAAGCATTCATATGACGCTCTGCTGGAGTATATGGAGCATGAACTCCTGTTAAACAGAGCCAGAGGTACCAAGGCTTCTTTTGATCTGGACGGTTCTTACCATTTATAAAATCGATTGCCCAGTCTGTATAATTATCTGTTGCATAACCATCGACATTGCCGATATTCTTACCGTTAACAGTGATTCTTTGATTTAAAAAATAAGTGCCAGCACCTTTATCTGCTTTTGAAGGTCTATTCCAAACTGCTTGGTAGTCCCAGTCACGTCCATAGCCAGTGTCATTTCCCGTATGCCACTTGCCAATATGACCTGTGGTGTAACCGTTCTGCTTAAATATCTTTGGCCAAAACTGCAGTAACTTTGGATCGTACTCTGCATTTGGGTAAGCTCCAACTCTCTTTAAGCTTGGAACGTTGTGCTGAAGTAAACCTGTAAGCATACTCGCTCTAGAAGGCATGCACCAAGTACCAATATAAGCTTGGCCAAATCTAACACCCTGACTTGCAAGCTTGTCTATATTTGGAGTTCCCACCCAATCAAAAGCTTCGGGGTAACAACTAACTGTTCTCGAGCTTTGATCGTCGGTATATATCAGCAAAATATTTGGTTTATCAGCAGCATTCACTGCAAAACATAAGAGGAAGAGAAGCAAAACAATTTTCATAACATGTCCTAAAAAATAAAGACCTATCTCCTACTGATGTAGGAAATAGGCCTTTAGTGTGTTGTGTGTGTTGTGTGTGGAGAATGTTTTATCTTGCTTTGTATAAGGAAACAGGGTAGAAACAGCGAAGCTTACAATCGCCATAACTTTTTTCCTATTTTTTTTACAAAACATGCTCATTTACCTATAAAATCTAAGCTTTCGCTTCGAATCCTTTTAGATAACCACGAGTACTAGTACCGAACTTTTCGGTTTCTATTCCAAGGCCATTTAGCATCTGTACATACAGATTTGCCAAGTGTTCATTTTTCTTTGGGTCATAAGCTAAGTGCTGACCGTGCTTAAAGTTACCACCAGCAAGAATCACCGGTAAGTTTCTATTGTCGTGAGTAGAAGCGTTGCCCATGTTACCGCCGTAAAGAACCATCGTGTTATCGAGTAAGGTTTTACCACCTTCTTTAACGCCTTCGAGATTCTTTAAGAGTTTGGCAAAAGCCTTCATGTGAGCATCTTCAATCAACGCTAGTTGATCTAGTTTTTCTGGTTTCATTCCATGGTGAGAAAGTGTGTGGTAACCTTCAACGACACCATTTACTGGTGGGACGATAAAGTGGCCCTGCATGTTCATGGTGATCAAACGCGTTGAGTCTGTTTTAAGTGCGAGGTGCATAAGGTCATACATGAGAGCTGCCTTACCAACAACATCGGCTTTGCCGTCTATATCTTTCGGAGCTTTATAAGAAACATCTGGCTTTGGCTTCTTTTCCCACTCTTGCATACGAACCATCTGCTTTTCAACTTCACGAACTGAAGTCATGTATTCATCAAACTTAACCTTGTCTTCAGAAGTCATCTTCTGACCAAGAGTCTTGGCCTGACCTAAGACTGTATCCATGATACTCTTACCCATGCGCAAGCGAATAAGTTGCTGTCTGACTTCAGCTTCAGAGCCATTTACAAAAAGAGCTTTGTAGAGAATAGCAGGACTCGCGTGACCAGGAATAGGTACTCCAGCTCGTGTCCAAGATAAAGATTGACCGCCATTTGAAGCCATGATGAGTGAAGAAAATCTTGTTTCTTTCCCCATATAGTCTAGTGCATGCTGATCCAGAGAAATACTATTTTTAAAACTACCAAGTTGTGGATTGGGAGCACAAGTCAAAAAACTCTTCTCAGTTGGGTGACCGCCACCCATATCCGGATGATAAACGCCACTGAATGACGTAAACTTATTCCTCACTCCCTGAAGGTGCTTCAAGTAGCGCGACGGCGTATAGTTCTTACCTGAATCTTGTGGCGTAAAGTTCTCCGCGATCAGACCAAGATTATTATTTATACAGACCATACGCTGTGGGTTCAGTTCCTTCTGAGTTGCACCAAGCGACTCGAACATAGGCAGGGCAAACATAACACCAGATGCCTTCAAAAAGTTTCTACGCGTTTTATCCATGTTTACTTCCTCTGAAAAATTTGGCTTTTAACAACTTCGTGAATCAATGATCTGAAGCCATAGTTTTTAGTTTTTACTGCTGCAACAATCTTGTCGATATCTTTTCGGTCTGAAACGCTTATACCTGAACCTGTTGCATATGTGACTAGTTTCTCGGCAACGTTCTTTGCGACCTTATCTGGATTCTTCAAAAGTAAGGCTTTGAACTCATTGAAGTTCTTGAACTTTTCGCCGTCTTTCATCGTATAACCAGCAACAACTGGTAAGCCTTGGTCGTAAAATATTGGTACTGCTTTACCTGGTTTATAGCGGATCTTTTCACTTTCTTTACCCGGCTTGTACTGACGGTAATTTTGACGAAGTTGTCCGATAACATCAAAGACTTCCAAAGCAACTCCCGGAGGATCAATTAACTGGTGACAACTTGTACAAGATGAACTCTCTCGGTGTTTCTCCAATTGATCTAAAACAGTCTTTGTCCCACGTATGTCTGGCTCGATTGCCGGAACACTAGTCGGTGGTGGTGGTGGATGAATCCCCATAACTCTTTCAAGTACCCAAACGCCACGAACAACTGGTGAAGTAGATGCACCGTTTGCTGTCACTTTATGGATAGCTGCCATACCAAGGACGCCGCCACGAACACTTTCTTTTGGCAGCTCAACTCGTCGTATGTGAGTTCCTTTTACTGCTGGTAAACCATAGTGCTCTGCAAGTCGGTCATTTATCATAACAAATTCTGAATCGGCTACATTTTCAACTGAAAGGTCTTTTTGCATAAGTTCTCTGAAGAAAGAAATAACCTCTTCTTTCATTGACCACTTAAGTATGTCGTCGAACTCTGGGTATAACTTTTCATCCGGCTCAGTGAAATCCATATTTCGCAGATCCATCCACTGACCAAGAAAGTTCTCTAAGAAGCTCTCTGCACGTGGATCTTTAAGCATTCTCTCAACGTGAGCAGCTAAAACCTCATCTTCCAAAAGCTTACCACTTTTCGCATCTTTAAGTAGGAGTTCGTCAGGAGTCGAAGACCATAAGAAGTAAGACAAACGCTCACTCATCGCCAAGCCTGTTATTTCATTTTCTTCAGGCTCAAAAGCCGGTTTCTGATACAAGAATTGAGGTGAAGTCAAGATAGCTTTGTAACCCGCTCTCATGGATTCTTCAAATGAGATACCCTCGTCTAACCAGTAGTTCACTAAGTCTATGTAAACCTGTTTTTCCTCAAGTGAGACATCTCGTCTAAAAGCTTTTGGTATAAACTTTGAAATAAGTCTCTGAGCATCTGCTTTTGGATCTACTGGCTTCAATTCAAGTGTGCGCCACTCTCTTACCTTTCCGGCAGTTTTAAAACACAGCTCGCCACCAAGCTTTTGCTTCTTGCTATAGATAAAGTTAGTTTTACTCTTGCTGCCCTTTGGCTTTCGAGTCATCCTTGGCTTTGCTATTTTATCAGGCTTTCTTTCCAAGTGTTTATTTGGATCGATATTTGGCTTTGCATCTGCTATCTTACCGAGAGTTACTCCGCCCCATAATACTTCGTGGGATTTTGGCGGCCAGTGACTGATAAGCGGACCTTCAACTGTTATATCTCTAATAAATATGCCAGGACCTTTAAAGTTTCTTTGAGTGACTCCTGCTGCTTTAGGTGGGAATCTCAAATGCGGTAGGTTTGTCGGATAAATTCTAAGCACCTGATCTTGAATCAAGTAACCTTCAAAACTGTAGGTCTTTAATTCAGAGTCTGTACTAACATAACCAAGTAAAGTTTTCGCAACGCTACTTTGTTCGATGTGACCTTGGCCACCTGCTCTAACTGTTAAAGTCAGTGGTTTTTCACTTCGCTTCGCTTGAGCTTTTAAACTCACTTTATACTTACCATCAAACGGAACCGTATATTGGGCCAAAGATGGATTTAAAAATGAATGCTTTTGTGGTGTAAAAAACGTTATACCGCCACCATCTTCAATGTGGAAAGGTCCACCGGCACGGTAAGTCTGCATGATCGGTAACGATTCGTCATAATTCATCGTATACTTTTTAGTTGCTGGCTTTTCACGTAACACTGTCGCTTTATCCAACGCATACTCGATCGCATTTAGGTAAGCTTCGATTTGTACGGATGACACATTCAAAGCTTCTCCGACTGTATCGAAACCATCTTTCGAGGCATCTTCTGGAAGCATCTCTTTTATATCGAGTGGAACTTGTAGTAATTCTGAAAGAGTCTCTTCAAACTCAGCGCGGTTTAAACGACGAGCTTTAGCTCTTCCTTGGTTCAACTGACGCTTTTCATCCGCCTCTAAAAGTGGTTTTTCTAGATCTGCCAAAAAAGCATCTTTTTGTGCTGTATCTGGTCTCTTTTTCTTCTTAGGAGGCATGTCACCAGTGGCGATCATATCGTAAACTTTCAGCCACTTTTGGGCATTTTTAAAGTCAGTAGGATTAAACTTTAAGGAGGCAATATCAAACTTGCCTTTTTGTATATCTTCGTCGTGACAATCATAACAGTGCTTCTCTAAAAACTTGAGATTTGCACCATCTTTTATGCCAGCCTGCATCGACAGGGTTAACGCTAAACTAGCGGTCAAACTTTTAAACATATGTTCACACTCACAATGTTATTGATTCTTTTATGAGTAAAACAGCGCAAGAATCATGACTCTAACAAGATCATGACTATTTTTATATAAGTTTAAGGAGCATAAATCTAAAAGCTGGGAGCATCGGCGTCTCGCCGGGAAAAAGGGAAGAGTAGAAACCGGCGGGACGCCAGTGACCCCGGAGAAAATTATATGTTAAAAACTCTCCTTCGTGATCTTCTTGTCTTCCTGGTTAAATTTAAACAAAACAAATCGATTCTTATGTAAAGTTACCTAACTAAGACAAACCACCCTAGGAGCATCGGCGTCTCGCCGGGAAAAGAGAAGAGTAGATACCGGCGAGACGCCGGTGACCCCGGAGAAAATTATATGTTAAAAATCTGCTCCGTGGTCTTCTTGTCTTCCTGGTTAAAAATGAAAACCCACGGGATCAGACTGTGTGAAAAACGATTTTTTAGACAGCCTCGGGATGACGGCACTCCCGGAAAGTTAACGAATGATCAAATTATCAAAGAAGACTGATTGCTCTTTCACACCAAGAGATGTCTGGATTTTGTTGTCATGAGCAAAACCTTTAGAGGTAAATTCGGCAGCTTTTTTGCCATCGATATATGCCGTCATAGTTTCGCCGACAATTGTCATCTTAAGTTTGTACCATTTATCTTGTTCAAACTTGTGAGGAACGTCTTTTATTGAATTGTCTAAGATAGCTTTTGCGGCTTTATCTTTCTCTTTCTTAGCTTTGCGCTTCAGCGCATGGTTAGTCCAACCATACTTGCAGTCCTGCATGCGAATCTTGTCTGGGTAAAGGAATAATCTTGCGATATGACCAGCGTGAGTTTCTTCATATCCTTTATCGCGAATGTTTATCTTAAACCATTCTGCGCCGTTCATTTTAAAGTCTATTTCAAACTCAATATTCTTGTAAGGCTTGAGTGTAAGTAAGTAAATCGCCGAGTGCTTTGCTTTTGGCTTCATGCCGCCTTCAAAACTACCGTTTTTGAATTTTGTATAAGGTCCGGTAAAAGCTTTAATCCACTCTTCGCCTAAAGCTTTACCTGAAAAGTCATTTTGATAAACAACTGGTTTCTCTTGGACTTGAGGAGCTTTTTCGACCTCAACCTTCTCAACGACACTTTTTACTGGTTCTGGAGTCTTATTTGAACAAGACACAAGTAAACTAGCTACAACACACAATGATAACACTTTCATGATTTTTCCTTTGTAAATCTTACAAAAGGAAACAGTTGCACTCCTGACTAAATTACAGAAGTGCAAAGAGAATTTCGAAATAAGATACTCTAGAGTCGTTCAGCGTACTTTTCTTTATACTGACTTGTCTTCTTTTGAATCTCTCCTGTTAACTCTTGCTTCTCTAAAAACCAATAAGCTCGACGGGAGAAAAAGAATTTCTTGTGTGATAACAACTCTGCCGTTTGAGAATTTATAAAAGTGGATTTAACACCTTTTTTCTCGACTAGAGTCAAAAACATATTTATCTCATGAAAAGTCGTTAACTCAGGCAATTTCGCTGCTAAACCCTCATAGATCTTAGTAGCAATCGCTTCATCACTCTTCCCTAAAAAGTCGAGAATAAAAACTCGCTTTTTACTGCTACAGTTGTCAAAAACCTTTACGAGATTTTGATGATAAGCAGGCGTCGTCTTTGAAGCTAACTGAAGGTAATCTAAACATGGCTTTATAAGTTCATCACCACCAGTCTGAACACAACGGATGACCGCATCTATTGCATCTTGACCAAAGAGCTTTCTTTCGCGCAAGGAAGTCAAGGCAAAAAACTTGACGGCATCTTCTGAGGAATTCAGCATCTGACTCAATGCTTTTTCAGTAAATTGCTGACTGCTCAATTGACGGATTTTTTGCACCATCGCACCGTTTGCCCAGTGCCATAAGTCATAACAAGTATATCCTGCACCGACAACGACGATTGAGCTTAAAGTTAACAGTGTCGCACCAGCAACTCCATCTACAGCTGACTTAGCTTTCTTGCCAACAAGACCGTCTTTAGTCACTTCGCGCATAGGAGACTCTCTGTCTTTGAGAATCCCCAAAAGTTTTGCATGATCTTCTTTATCAAATGGCACGTGATCTAACTTAGTTAAATCATGGCCTGGTTCGACCCGATACTTCTGAAATCTGCCAATAGCATCCCAAGTCATTTCGACTCGAACTATTTCACAACTTTTATCGCGACAAATAACTGAATTTACCCAGAGGTTATATTCAAAGGGATTATCATTCTCATCTAGTTTTTGAATGATCGATAAGTCCAAAGGATAAGCATCTGGATCACCCGGATGCACCATGGTAAATTCGTGCTGAATTATACGAGTTGCAGGTGAATCCACTGTACTCATGATGAACTCATCTTCAGTACTAAAGCCACTGTTTAAACTACAGGAAAGCGTTACTAGTGTCGCAAGCGACAAGAGAAGAACTCCCTGTAGCCAAAGGTATATGTTTTTGAGGCCGAACACTCGGATTATTTACCTTCTTTTAAGATAGATCTAGCATGAGCTGCATAGTGACCTCTGAAGTCTTCTGCGTATGCTTTAAGAATCTTCTCTCCAAGACCTTGGTAGTCACCACATCTATAAAGAGCTCTAGCAACAATCAACTCTCTCAGAGAATTGTTTCGAGTCGAGTTATCTACCAAACTAATTGGCGAACGCTCAATTGTGTCTTTTATCTCAACAAAGCTATGACCGCTTATGCCAGGAAGATTTAAGAAATCTGCAAGAGCTTTAGCAGTACTTGGGTCTTTGTAACTTTCTAGAGCAATCGAAACTGCACGACTGTGAGAGAATTCGCTTTTCGGAGTCAATCCTTTAAGCTTTTGAACAACTGTAGGTATGCCACTTTTATCGCCTGTACGGCCCAGGGCTATGATCAAGTTATCCAGTGGACTTGTTGTCGCCCCAAACTGACCCATACCTCTGAAGTTCCAACCTTTATCCCATTGCTTAGTATTGATCACTTTAATCAAAGTTTCAGAACCCGTGCCGTCGAAGATCATTCCTAAAACATGAGCATAACGCAACTTCTCATCTTCAGTTTTCGCTTTTGACCAAGCTTGTTGTAGCATAGGTAAAGCTTTTTTAGGTTCGACTAATACTTTTGAAATACCTGAGTAGTCTTTGCCGATCTTGCTAACTGCTTCTGCTAAAACATCCGATGGAATCGGGTAAGTGTCTTTGGCACCAACGAGTGACTGTGGAATGATATCCATAGAAACAAGGTGTTCTTGCAGTTCGCGGATATTTACATTTCTTACAGTCGTACCATTTTCAGCCGCCATAGCAGAAGCTTTACCGGCAGCATAACCGTGGTTTTGTACATCTGGCTGCATTCTCATAACCGGCATAGCATCGCCGTGAGCACTCATGCCTAAACCAGTTACAAGTAAGCCGTCATAACCTGTAGGAAGAAGAGCTCTGTAAGGAACATTTCCTACTAGACCTTTCTTGTCCGGAGGGGTTACCATGAACAAAGAGTGGCTTGAGAAACCATGATTATCGAAGTTACTTTTTGAAACTGTGATCACATCTGGGTAAATTCTTTGATTGATGATGTCCATTGGCGATACAATCACATCACCGATGATTCTTCTTCTTGCACGAGTATCGATTAATTGACCTTGATCAAAAGCTTCTGAGTACTTTTTACGAGCCACAACATGGATGCGCCACATGTCTAAAACATCGTCATCATCTGTGAAAGTCCAGTCTGAGTTCTTGTAGCTTTCGCCTGGAGTATACGGCGGAAGTCCAGTTCCTTGAACCGAGATGTGTTCGCCAGTTATCTCTTGAGTTTTCAATCCAGCAAAAGCAGGCACAACAGCATTACCAGTTGCATCGATCACAGAGTTTGCTAAAACTACGCCGCGACCAAATGGAGTCACAACTACTACACCAACAAACTTGTTACCTTTAAGAACAGAACCAACACCTAAGCTTCTAAACCAGACATCGCCGCCAGCTTTGACTATCTCACTGCGCAACCACTCCATCTTATTTTCGATGTTCCAGCCTTTACCTGGCTTCGTGCTGCCTTTGACTTCTAAACTGACAACTCCGTTATCCACTTCTTTAGTAAAACCGACTCTGTTACCGTGATAGTACTTAGAAATACGACCTAAAGTACCAACGCCTCCAAGTCCATGAAGATACTCTATAACTAGGGTTCTAGCACCACCTCGAGCTGCACCGACACCAGCCGGAGCACCACCTGTTCCACCACCAACAACGACAGTGTCGTACTTAGCAATGATAGGTAATGAACGAGCTTCACTTGTAATAAATTTTTGATCTCCTAACTCAGCTCTAGAGCGTATGCCGTGGAGCATTTCACCAATATCAGCTTTTAAATCATCACTTTTAACTTCGCCATCAATCGTTAGGTCTGCAAGAGCATCTAGTGTTCTGCTTTTAGCAGTCGCTGCTGCATCTTGACCGATCTTCTTACCAAGGGCAATACCCGCAAGAGGACGAGTTAGCTTTTCACCAACTTCTGGAGATACATCGGCATTTGCACTAAGAACATAAAGGAAGTCTTCTTTTGCTGTTTTAAATGCGTCAATTGGCAATACACCTACACCTTTCCAAGCTCCTTCAAAAGAACTCTTACCGCGCAGTGTATCTGTAGGAATGTAAAATAGTTTTTCAGCACCGGCTACTTGACCAGGCTGCCAAGTCAGGTTTCTCGCTTCTTGATCAGCTTTGGCAAATGACGCCCAGCTGTTGTCTTTCATATCTAACTCAACAGTATGTTCAAATACTTTGAAGTTAGAGTTCACTTTATTTGTTCTGTAAACTAGACCTAGGTCTTTAGCATTTTTGCCCTGCTCGCCTTCGAGAACGATGCGCGAAAACTTATACTTCCCCGGCTTAAAGTCTCTAAATTCTGACTTAGTCATACGAGCTGCAACGGCTCTGTCCGTCGCATCGATAATAACTTTAGCTCTAACTGCTTGGCGACCAGATCTGTTAGCCATAACAACACCGGCTACTTTGCCAGACTTATCGCGGATCACGTCCGTCACATAACTACCGTATAAAAACTGAACACCAGAATTAATCAAAGCTTTATCCAAAGCCGTTTTGATTGTCATAGGTGTTGTAACGCGCTTCTCAGCTTTTTTGGCAACAACATTTGAGCCTTTCTTTTCGATCAATAATAACTCTGCAAGAAGCATGCGCTGAGCATTTTTATGCTGTTCAACGTCAAGTTTTACATAGCGAGTTTTAAGATTGAGATCTGCTTTTATTTCTAAAGGCGCCGATTCAAAACGACCATGACTTATACGATCATTTATAATTTCTTTGTGCTTAGTCCAAGTCTTTTTGTCGTTACTTACATAGACAGTTACTTTCGAAAGTGCGAATTGACCTGGGCGTTGAAAATTGAGTAAGTGAAGAGACTCGAGCTCTTTTACTTGGCCTAAGTCAGAAACGATAGTGACCGACTCGTTGAACTGAACTGATTCATTGTTTGGCGAGTTATACTTACCATCTGTAAGCATACGACCATTGTCTTTATGTGGCTTAACAGACTTTATATCTGTAGAGTATTTAAACTTTACCGCACTGCCAAAGTCAGTTAAACTTTTGTTTGGGAAAAGAGATTTACCTAAAGTTGTCATTGGCTTTTCATCTTCATTCAACCAAAGGCGATAAGTTCCACAGATGTCCTCACCTAGGTAAGGTCTTGGTGCCGCCAGGAAAACTGTCGCACCATTTTTAGCTGCTTCTTGAGCTGCTGCCACACCGCGAACTGTGCCGCCGATAACAACAACGTCAACATCATAAGCTAGTGGAATTTGGCGAGAAGACTCAGTAACAGAGTCAGCTCCATAAGATGATAAGGACAGGCTCAGCGCTGTCAAAAACGAGGAAACACACTTCAACATAAAAACACTCCTACACAATTTTTTCAATGATACTAAGAGCACCAAGGCTTTATCAACCTAGTGCCCCGTCTTGTACCAAAGCAAATATAGAGAGTTCTTATTTCTTCCCTGGAAATTTCAAAAAAATATCTTTATTCGACAAAATACAGAGTGTACATGTTCTCTTGGCTATTTATCTGGAAGCTTTTTTGAGAAGCCGTATTGCCATCAAGTGCGGTTACATTCCCCGTCATCTTTGGGTGATAGTCCGCCAATACTTCATTACCATTTCTCAAGGTAAAGGTGTTATAACCGTCATTCTTACGACAACCAAAAAGGATGTAGTTGGATGAATTTTGAATTTGAGCGCGCATCAGACGCTTATTATCATTTGACTTGTGAGAGCCAATTTGCTGAATATTAAAACCGAAAGACGCGATAGTAGCATTTGCCGTATTCGTCATTTCGAATTCTGGACAGTTCATTTCACGCTTATTTTTCAGTCCAAGAACTAAAACTTTTAGACGTTGGTTAACTCCCTTAGTACTTAAAAGCTGTTCTTGTTTATGTTGATAGCCTGTATCGCCATCTGGATCTTCCCAGCCATCATCCGAGTGCATAAGGTAGGCTTTGTACATGTTGCCATTATTAGATTTACAGACCGCACTTTTCGCCACTTTTCGCGCAGTACCTAAAGATGGGAGAAGAAGACTCATAAGTATACCAATTATGGCAACCACAACTAGTAACTCGATTAAAGTAAAACTCTTGCTAGGAACATTTTTCATACACATCACTCATTTATACATTCACAGTTAGCACATAACCTATTACACATGAGGATTACGAAGTAAATTAAAAAAAGTGACAGGAAATATTTTTATTTAGAAAAAATAAATCACAAAGATCGATTTGGAGCGCGGGCAGCCTTGCCCGCAGAAATAAATGAGCGCGATTCTCACAAGCGTGAGCTGTCCGCTGGAGAAAAATAAAACTTTAATACTCTAAATAGCGGACAGGCTGTCCGCGCTCCAAGGAAAATAAGTTGAGATTAATTAAGACAGGATCAACAAGAATTACTGGATCTAAAAAATTAGCTTTCTACACAGCCTAGAAAAGATAACTTTAATACTCTAAATAGCGGACAGGCTGTCCGCGCTCCAAAGAAAATTAAAGTTCTTTGAGCTTAATATTCTTCCAACGAACACTCCATTCGCCTTTTTTCTTGCCGATACCGTGTACCTGAAAACCAAGTTGGCCTTCAGTCATGTGAGTGCGTTTGTCTTCTGCATCTGAGATGAGTACATCGTTGATCCAAACTTTGATGTGCTTGCCTTGAGCAACTATTTTGTAGCTGTTCCACTCGCCTGCTTTGTAAGCTTTTTTAGCAACCTTCTTATCTGTCTTGATAACCCAACCACTAACGCCTTCAAACCAAACGCCGCCGCCATTGCCGTTTGCAGCTATCTCTACTTGAGGTCCAAAGATAGTGTTTCTCTCAGCAACTTTATGAGCTTTCTTTTTCTCTGCATCGGTCAATTCTTTTGGAATCTCAGCTGCACTAGTGATTGAACGAATCTGAACTCCAGAGTTGAGTTCTGTGTCGCACTTTACGTCGAAACTCAATTCGAAGTCGCTATACTTACCTTCAGGACAGATAAATGTATTTGGCGTATTCGGAGCAGTTGTTCCAACAATGGCGCCATCGACTACTTTATAAGTTGCTTCACCACCGCGTTTCACCCAGCCGTCTAGATTCTTGCCGTTAAATAGTTCCTTCCACTCAGCCGCTGAAACCGAAAGACATGCTGAGAGGAAGAGAAAAGCTGATATTCTGAAAATATTTTTCATGAAAGTTACCTATTTTAGGATTAAGAAATTTGTTATTTGAATTGCCGCTTTGTGATCGGTCCAAGACCAGACAAGTTCATTTTTTTGATTGAACTCAACTAAGTGAGGGCCTTTGCCTTTCTTACCATGACCAAGCCAATTGGCTGCGACGACATGGTCGCTAACTGTTTGAAAGCCAGAGAACCACTGAAGTTGTGACTTCGGGTGAATGTCTTCGCCACCAAAAACCCTAACGACTTTGCCGTCTTTAGCGACTTCACAAACAGCAGCAGTTTCGCCAGTACTCGTAAGAAAGTTACCATTTTTCAGAGGGTAAAGCCTATAGCCTTTTTCGGGCAGAGGAACGGTCCACTTTATTTTGCCGTATAAGTCTGCACAAACTCCAGTCCAAGGTTCTCCTGAAGTGAACAGTAGCTGATTATCAGCCGTCACGTCAGTTAAACGCAAATACTTACCAGGAACAGAAAAAGACCGTTCAAGTTTAAAGTCTTTATCCAATAGATAGAACTTGAGTATATCGCCATCTTGACCAAGAAGAGTGCGACCGTCTTTTAAGCGACAAACACTTTGTATGCCGCTATAACCCGTCACCCGTTTTTTGACTTCACCAGTTTGTAAGTCGAGTAAAGCAAAACCATTTTCCAACCCAACAAGTAAGTTTTCATTTGAAAGTTTTTGGAGGGCTCGAGGCTTTATGTCGAACTTAGTCTGCCAGTTCTTTTTTGAGTCAAACTGATCCACTTTTAAAACTTGCTTGCGCTTGTTATCGACAGCGATAAAACTGTGTTTAATCGCTTCTGCAGCTTGTGAGCTAACGAGCAATGAGGTGAATAGAATTAATAAAAGTTGCTTCATTTTAAAATCCAAATACTCGTGGTAGCCACATGGTTATCTCAGGAACAAAAGTCACTAGAAGTAAGCCGATAATCATCGCTGCAAAAAACGGCAACAACCACTTGGTTATATGGGTTATCTTGGTATCTGCTATGGCACAACCAACAAAGAGAACTGTCCCCACTGGCGGTGTACATATACCGATACAAAGGTTGAGGATCATAACTATACCAAAGTGTAGTGGATCCATACCAAGCTTCATCGCCACTGGCAAGAAAATCGGTGTAAAAATAAGTATTGCTGGCGTTGCATCCATGAAGGTACCAACAGCAAGTAAGATGATGTTGATGACTAAGAGAATCACGATAGGATTGTCTGAGAGCGACAACATCGTTTGGCTCAAGTCTTGTGGGATATTTTCATAAGCCATGACCCAAGAAAGTGCCATAGAACAACCAACTAAGAGCATAACGACAGAGTTAGTAATCGCCGTTTGTAGAAGTATCTCTGGCAGTTCACTTATCTTCACTTCTTTATAGATAACTACGGCGAGAATAAGCGAGTAAAGTACTGCTACTACAGCAGCTTCTGTTGCCGTGAATATACCACCGATGATACCGCCGATAACGACGACGATGAGCATAAGACTTAAAAAGGCATCGCCAGTTCTTTTGACTTTCTCTTTCATCGAGATGGATTCACCACCGCGATAATTGTGAATGAAAGCTAGTATACCTGCTGAAAGAATAAGCAGTCCACCAGTTAACATCCCCGGCATATAACCTGCCACGAAAAGTGCAGCTACTGAGACATTTCCACTAGCCAGTGAATAAACGATCAGAACATTACTTGGTGGGATCAATAAACCTGTTGTGGCTGCTGTTGCATTTGCCGCAGCACTGAAGTTCTTGTCGTAACCAGCTTTGTTCATTTCTGGAATCATAAAACTACCAATAGCTGAAGTCGCGGCTACTGCAGAACCTGAAATAGCTCCGAAAAGCATACAAGAAATGATATTTACAAAAGCTAAACCACCGGGCAGGTTGCCGACAAAACCTTTAGCCATATCGATCAAGCGTTTCGCTATACCACCCTGCCCCATGATGTGCCCTGAAAGGACAAATAGTGGAATGGCAAGTAAGGCAAAACTGTCTAGACCAGTAGCGATCTTCTGAGCTGTCTGAGTTATAGCTGGTTCAATTGGCATACTGACGATCATGGTCATAACAGTCGATAAACCGATACAAACCGAGATAGGAACATTCGCCGCCATAAGAATGACAAAACAAATAATTAACGTAAATACAGCATCACTCATGCAGCCACCTGACCTTTAAGTTTTCTAGAGGCTTCAACCATAAAGAAAATCGAGTAAAAGATGATCAATAAACCAGTGATCGGGAGAATCATATAGACATAGCCCATCTTCAACTGAAGTGCTGCTGAAACTTGATTTAGTTTGAGGGTTATACCAACCAGTCTACTTCCGCCCCAAACGAGGACGAGAGCGGCAAAAAAGATAACAAAAGTGTAGATAACGAACTCCCACTTAAGCTGTTTCTTTTCGTTAAACTTTGAAGTGAGTATATCTATACCAAGGTGAGCTTTTACTCGAAGAGCGTAAGCACTGCCCAAAAGGCTGGTCCAGATAAGCAAGAAGTTTGCTATCTCTTCCGTCATAGAACTTGGGTCATCCATGATAAAACGGGTGAACACCTGCCAGGTCACATCGATAACTATGCCTGACACAAAAACGATCAAAGTCCAAGCAAGAACTTTGTCAACTACTTTAACAATTGCATCCATTAGTCTTGCTCAAATTTTACGTTGCGAATTTTTTCCACGATTGGATAAAGTGGGTCTTTTTCTTCTCTGAGTTGAACGTACAAAGGCTCGACCTGTTTTTGGAAAGCTTTCTTGTCAGGATGGACTATTTCTATTCCTTCCTCAATAAGCTTAGCCAAAGTGTCATCTACTGCCTTTTTCCAAAGTTCTCTTTGGTAACTGACCGAGTCTTGGACGGCTTTCTTAAGCCACTCTTGTTCTTGCTCAGACAAACCTTTGTAAGTGTGAGTACTGATCAAAACCATGTTTGACGGCGCTGAGTGATCGTCGATGACATAGTACTTACAAGCTTCAAAGTGACGAGCTTGGTAAAATGTCGGAATGTTGTTTTCCGCACCATCAACAACTCCTTGCTGAAGAGCTGTGTAAAGTTCGCCAAAAGCAATAGGTGTAGCTGATGCGCCAAGAGCATTCATAGTCTTAATTGACCAATAACTGCGCATAACGCGGATCTTTAAACCGGCGAGATCTTCTGGCGTCATAACTTTCTTATCTCTCAGATAAAAAGAACGACTTCCAGCTTCATAAAAGCACATGCCTTTGAGCCAAAGGTCTTCGCCATCAGAAAGCATCTTATCGCCAACATCACCAAAGATAACGGCTTCGCGGTGCTTCTTAGAGTGGAACAAATAGGGTAAACTCAAAACGGCGATAGAGGGAACAAAGTTTTCAACAACACCCGTACTGACAATCGTCATGTCCAAGGAGCCTATCTGGTAACTTCATCTTCCCGCCAGAGTACTCGGCTAATTTTTCTCCCATTCTTACTGCTGCCAGGTGATTCGGTAGTCCTCGATCGAGAACGTGAGCAAGCTTGAGAGTTTTTACTGTATCCTCTTTCTTACAACCGGTAGAAACCAGAGCAAGAAAAAGGATACAGTTGAAGAATTTTAAAAAATTCGTCATTAGAACATTAAGAGGCCGCCGTTCACCTCGATAGTTTGGCCAGTGATATATGCAGACATATCTGAAGCCAAGAATAATACTGAATTTGCAACGTCTTCCGGAGCGCCATGACGACGTAGTGGAACGATTTTCTTAACGTTTTCGTGAACTTCTTGAGCTGTAAATGTATCGTGGAAAGTCGTTTTACCGATGAATCCTGGAGAGATACAGTTAACGCGGATCTTCTCTGGACCAACCTCTTTTGCAAGTGACTTAGTCATAGTCCAAGTCGCACCTTTTGAAGATGAGTAAACTGCAGAACCTGCGCCACCACCATCGTGAGCTGCTTGTGATGAAAGGTTGATGATGCTACCACCACCCTGAGCTTTCATCTGTGGAAGAACTAAGTTACACATAAGGAATGTTGAAAGAAGGTTCACATCCATAACTTGGTGATAGTGCTCTTGATCAAACTCAGCAACTGGAACACGCTTGATAAGTCCACCAGCGTTGTTGACTAGTATGTCGATCCCGCCAAGTTCCATAGCTGCATCGATAAGAAGTTGAGCCTGCTCTTTCTTCGTTACGTCTGCAAGTACTGGTACAACTGTACCGCCGAACTCATTCGTGATTTCCGCTGCAACTGACTTCAGCATCTCTTCATTGTTGTGCTTATTCATCACAACTTTAGCACCAGCTTTTACTAGGGCTTCAACTGCTGAACGGCCAATACCTTGGCTACTTCCCGTGACGATCGCCACTTTACCTGTTAAATCTAAACTCATCATATTTCCTTTAGTCATTTAGTTGTTTTGAATCGACTTTTTCTTCGTCGAGAAACTCGATCATGCTGTACTCAGTAGCGCCGGGGTGCCCACAAAAGCCTTGTATGTCCAAGTTAAATTTTAGAATCGAGCAATTTTTGAATTTTGGTGCGCCCGCTGTGATCATAAGCTCTCTTCCTTGAGGACCGCAAAAAGCGACATTTGTAGCAGGAGCAACACCGACAGTTCTTTGTGCTACAAGAGATTTTGTATTTGGATTAATTACTGAAAGAGTTCCAGTTTTGAAGTGCATAACGTAGTAGTTGCCATAAGCGTCAAAAGTACAGCCATCGCCACCACCAAGTTCGCGTGCATTTTTAAACAAGTAGATGTGCTCTTCTTTACCAAGAGCTTTGCCAACGCCAAGTATCTTGTGACGAACTACTGCTTTACCGCGATTGATGTAGAGATACTCACTTTTTGGGTCAACTTCCAAGCCATTTAAACCACGTTTATCAACGATGAGTTCAGCCTTTTTATCTAAGCCAGCTTCTAAACGATAAACACCAGTTCCTGGAACAGAAAAATAAATAGTTCCGTTGGCATCCATCGTTATGTCATTTCCCTTGCCGACAGTTTTCCCATCGACTAGAAAAGCAACTCTACCATCTTTAAAAACTCTTCTAAGACCAGTGTGGCCAATGATCAGAATGGATCCATCTGGAAGTATGTGAGTACCGCCACCAGAAGCCTTAGCTTTTGGAAGTAAAACTCTAAATTCACCCTCAGCTGTTACACGACTCAAAGCATTATTACCTGCAAAGAAGTAACTACCGTCCTCTGGTCTGTAGACTGGTCCTTCAGGAAAGAGAGGGAACTTCGCTAATGTAGAGATCGTCGCATCTTTGAACTTCTGTACAGGATACTCTGCATTTTCTTGAGGAATTACAAAACCTTCATACCCTTTAGCATCTAGGGCACCTTCGACAGGACCTATAGCTTTTTTAGGTGTTGAGTCATTTGCACAACCTGCGGCAAATAACGCTAAGCCAAGCACAAATTCTTTTAGCATATATATCTCCATTCATTTATGAGGAGAACAGCGCCGATCCGGTCACCTTAACTGATTTTGTCAAAAAAAATGGATTATTTCAGCATCTGGCAAAAAATCTGCAGTATTTCTCAAAAACCAGTATAGATCGACCAAAGTTGTGTTGTTTCACCCACTAAATACGACACTGAGTTTAACTACTCGGTAGAACAAAGATATGTGTAAGCGATAAAGGTACTTATGAAGAAAATCACAATTATACTTCTAGCAATATTCAGTAATTTTTCTGTCTATGCTTTTGAAAAGCCAAAGTCTGAACTCTTAGAAAAGTTTTGTTACGACTGTCACTCTGACGGCGTCGATAAAGGTGGCTTTGAGTTTGATCAACTTATGAAACTTCCAGAAACTGATCCTCGCGCCGAAAAAACATGGCACAAGATTTGGGAAGTTATAGAAAAGCAACAAATGCCTCCAACAGACAAAAAGAAACAACCAACTCAAGAAGAACGTGAACAGATGATGATCACAATCGAAAAGAGTATTTTCGATGTTCACCGCGATAAAGAATACGCCGGCAAGATCAAGTTCATGCGTTTGAGTAATGAACAGTTTGGTAATGCCGTTGACGAAGTTGTTGGTTTCCCTTTCAAGCTCGGTCACAAGATGCCGCTAGATGCAACAAGTGCTGGCTATGCCAATAACGGTAATACGATGAATATCTCTCCTCTTCTTTTTGAGAGATACCAAGACGTAACTTTCCGTGTTGCTTTTGAACTTTTCAATAAAAAATCAACTAACCGCAAAGCTGTAAAGCGCGGTGAGCGTTGGTTAGCAGAAAGTGGTAACGGTAAAGATGCTACTAAACTTAAAGAGACTCTTACTAAACTCATCACTAAAGCTTATAGACGTCCAGCAACAGATGAAGAAATAAGTTCTGTTGTTAACCACTACGATAAGTATGTAAAAAATGACTTCTCACACAGAGAGGCGATGGAACAAGTTTTCAAAAGTGTTTTGACCTCTCCTTCATTTATTCTTCGTACTGAACTTTTCGGTACAGACCAAACGAAGGGAAACTTGGCTCGTTTAGATGAATATGCTCTAGCTTCTAGACTTTCTTTCTTCATCTGGAACTCATCTCCTGACGAAAGGCTAATGGACCTAGCTTCAAAAAATCAGTTGCGCGAAAATCTCGAATCTGAAATAAAGCGAATGATTGGCAATAAGAAAATCGAAAATATGATCGAGTCGTTTGGTATGTACTGGCTCGGTATCCAATACGTTGAAAACAAGCAATTTGTTAGAAAGTACAAATATAGAGCTATGTACAAAGTACAGATGGCTATGAGAAAAGAAACAGGTTTGTTCTTGCAGTATATTTTCCAAGATAATAGACCAATAAATGACCTTTTGACTTCTAGAGAAACATTCGTAAATGGCCGCCTCGGCGAGATCTACAAACTAGATATAAAGATGTCTGAGGCGTCGCTAGAAGCACAGAGACTTAGCTTACCTGACCCAGATGCAAATGTTTTTACTAAGGTCACTACACCTGAGAAAAATATGCGTCGCGGTATACTAAGTATGCCAAGTGTTCTTATGGCGACTTCAAACCCTGACCATACTTCACCAGTAAACCGCGGTATGTGGGTTCTAGAAACTGTTTTGGGCATGCCTCCACCACCGGCACCAAACGATGTTGATCCAATCAAAGAAGAAGACTTGGAAGCTGCAAAAGAACAGAAGCTCTCATTCAGACAAGTACTAGAAAAGCACCGCGACAACAAAAAGTGTGCATCTTGTCATGCTATGATGGACCCACTTGGTTTCGCTTATGAAAACTTTGCACCAAACGGTAAGTGGCGTACTAAAGACCAAGGCGCACCAGTCGACTCTAAAACAAACTGGCGCGGTGACGACATAAACGGTTTCACTGATCTTGCGGATCTGTTAGTCACTAAATACAGACCACACTTTGTCAAAACTTTAACTGAAAACATGATGACCTACAGCCTTGGTAGAGCACTTGACTACGAAGACCGTATATCAATCATGAATATCGTCAAAATCATGAACAGTGAAGACAGCAAGATCCAAGATCTTGTCAAAGCAATCGTTCAAAGTACACCATTTCAATATAGAGAGTTAGGAGGAGATAAATAATGAAAAATACTCCATCATTCATTCATACTGGCTTCAATCGCAGAAACTTTTTAAAAGGTGCTGGTGTATCTTTGATGCTACCACAAATGGCAAGTTTAGCTAAAGATAAAAAAGACCCAGTCAACCCAGTTCGCATGGCATTTCTCCACGTACCAAATGGTATGATCATGGATAAGTTCCGTCCAAAAAAGTACGGCACTGGTTACGAAATAACTCAGACTCTTGAGCCTCTTCGAGAATTCAAAAAAGACTTTCAGTTAATCGATGGTCTGAAGCATGAAAAAGCTGGATCAAATGGCGATGGCGCCGGCCCTCATGCGAGAGCTCAAGGTACATTTTTAACTGGTGTGCAGGTTCTTAAGTCGGCAAAAGATGCTCGAGCGGGAATATCAGTTGACCAAGTTGCAGCTAAGTATAAAGGCAACGAAAGTTACCTACCATCTCTAGAACTTGCTGCAGGTCGTGGCCGAGTTTCTGGTAAGTGCGATAGTGGCTACAGCTGCCTTTACCAATTCGCTCTTTCATGGAAAGACGAGTCAGTACCGATGTTACCTGAGTACGACCCAGCCCAAGCTTTTAAAAGACTTTTTACTTACAAAGACCCGAATCAGAAAGCGACTAAAAAACTAGACGAAAGAGCTAAAGAGAAAAGTGTTCTAGACTTCATGCTCGACAACAGCAAGTCTCTTCAACGCCGTCTTGGCAAAGAAGACACTGAAAAACTAGATCAGTACTTCTCAAACCTTCGTGAACTGGAAAAAAGAATTGACAAAGATAAGCCAATTGTCACTCCAGACATGATGACTCGCGAGTTTGTCGTTCAGAAAGACTATCGCGAACACTTAGACACACTTTTAGAAGTTATGGTCCTAGCTTTCCAAGTCGATGCTACCAGAATCTCAACCATCATCCTTGGTGATGAAGGCAATGCTCGTTCATTCCCTGAGATAGGCGTTAAAGGCGGTCACCACAACTTAAGTCACCACCGCGATGATCCAAAGATGGTCGCTGCTGTTGAAAAAATCGACCTTATGAACATGCAAAGACTTGCGTACTTCATGAGAAGACTGAAGGAAGTCAAAGTCGACGGTAAGTCTCTTCTCGATCAATCAATGATCGTTTATGGCGGTTCTATCAGTGACGGTAACAAACACTTAAATACTAACTTACCGATCGTCCTTGCTGGTCACGGTGGTGGATTAATCAATCCTGGTATTCACCGTAAGTACGATGATACGCCTATGTCTAACCTCTACGTCACCATGCTCCAAAAGTTTGGTTGCCCAGTAGAAAAGTTTGGCGACAGTAACGGTTCACTGCCAGTTATTTAATTACATTCTCACACACACGCACACGAAAGTGCTGGATCCGACTCCTGGGTCCAGCACTTTTTTTATGGTATATTTTTAGACCAATATACAATTCAGTATCCTGAAAAATATTCCGACCTAGGTAACAAAGAGACTTACTCTATAAAACCTCCTAAGCCCAAAACTCTTGATTTTGAGCATGGTATAGCAAATGCGGACAGTTTTTAATTAAACAATTTAGGAACAGTCATGAGTCAGGCTACAGATACAGTTAGTGAACAACACCATGCTTTAAATTATGATTAATGTTCCAAGTTCTGTGATGATGGAGCAACCTTTCTAATTCCCATCATCACCTTATTCTGTATTTTCATCTTTTCATTCCAGAATAGTTTCCACTGCTTTTCATCAGTAAATTTCTTTAACAATATGCGAGCCATTT
>JAJPOQ010000117.1 GCA_021232515.1 Lentisphaeraceae bacterium | reverse complement strand
TCCATTGAGGTCTTCAAGCATTTGGTCTTGATAACTTATGATCGATTCTAGTTCGATTACTCTTGCTTCTAAGTCACTACTCATTGGTACCTTTAAGCTTCTTTTGATTTGTTTAATTTTTTGATGAATATACTTTTGCAGCTAATTCAAACAATGGACTTCGACAATGGATAGCGAATTTTTTAATAATTTAACAACAGCACATTGGATTCTTCTCTACCTCAGTGGCTTGATTGTCGGATTCGCTAAAACTGGCGTCGCAGGCATAGGCATACTCGCAGTTCCTATATTTGCCAGTATTTTTCCTGCAGAAAAGTCAGCGGGAATACTCTTGCCAGTTCTTTGTGTGGCCGATGTTTTGGCGGTTACTTACTACAGGCGTCATGCGGACTGGAAGAAAATCATTCCACTTATTCCTTGGGTTGCAGCCGGACTTTTAACTGCAACATGGTTTTATTTTGCAGGCCGTCAAGAGGGCACTTTTATGTACTCATTTATTCAGAGCTATATGAAGCCAACCATTGGTATAGTCGTTTTGACTATTCTTTGCCTTTCACTTTGGAAGGAAAAACATAAAGATATACCTGAAGGTAAATTAGTTGCAGTCGGTACAGGTTTCTCGGCTGGTTTTACCAGTATGTTGGCTAATGCAGCTGGCCCCATTATGAATATCTATTTGTTGGTTATGAAGTTGCCAAAGCAGGCTTTTATTGGAACATCAGCATGGTTCTTTTTATTAATAAACTATGTGAAGCTGCCATTGATGTACTTTGGTGCAGGCTCAATAAACGAAACTTCACTCAAGCTAAACGCCATGCTCATTCCGGCAGTTCTTATCGGTGGATTTTTAGGGATTAAAGCGGTGAAGTACATTCCAGAAGCAAAGTTCAAAAGGGCAGTGCAAATATTAGTTTTAGCAGCTTGTTTAAAGCTGATATTTTCTTAGTCTAAACCAGCAGCTTTACCGTCGATTCTACGAGGGTCGGCAAAACCATAGATGACACCTTGATCAATCAATATACTTTCAGCACATCCAGCTGTTCCATTTTGAAGTGTTTTGTGATTGAGCAAATGCAAAATTTGAATGGTATCTGGACTGAGACCACTCTCTATATTGAGCACATCTGGCAACCATTGGTGGTGAACTCTTGGAGCTAAACTTGCTTCGGCGATGTTCATCTCGTGATCAATAACATTTAGTATCACCTGTAGAACAGTAGTGATTATACGGCTACCACCAGGGCTTCCGGTGACGATAAATGGTTTGCCGTCTTTCATAACTATGACAGGAGTCATAGAGCTCAGAGGGCGCTTTCCTGCCTCGACTGAGTTTGCTTCAGAACCAATCAAGCCATAGCCGTTTGGGACACCATTTTTGCCAGAAAAGTCATCCATCTCATTATTCAGGAAAAAGCCAAGGCCGGGAATCATTTTGCGACTGCCAAAGCTAAAGTTGATTGTGTAAGTCACTGAGATAGCATTACCAAATTGATCGACTATAGAAAAGTGTGTAGTATCAGGGCTTTCGAAAACTTGCGGTGTATCAGGTGCGATCTTGTCAGCTGGCGTCGCCTTTTGAAGATTAATTTTCTTTCTTAGTTTGTCTGCATATTTTTTGGAAATGATTCCTTGAGAAGGGATTTTTGCAAACGCAGGATCACCCAAGTGTTTACTGCGGTCTGCATATGCGAGCTTCATAGTTTCTGCAAGTAAGTGGATATAAGATGCAGAGTTGTGGCCAGTATTTTTGAGATCCCACTTTTCTAGTATGTTCAGCATTTGGATAAGGTGAACACCACCGGAGCTTGGTGGCGGCATCGACAAAACTTCGTGTCCTCTATAAGTTCCTTTAACAGGCTCTGTCTTATAGGCCTTGTAGTTGGCTAAGTCTTGTTCAGAAATGAGCCCACCTTTTTCTTTAAAGTATGCGGTGAATTCCTGAGCGATCCTGCCTTTGTAAAAGTCTTGAGGGCCATGCTGGGCTAAGCGAGTAAGTGTGTTTGCGAGATCCTTTTGTACGAGAAATTCGCCTTTTCTTAAAGGTTCTCCAGAAGGAAGGAAGATACTTTTCAGGTAATCATCTTTTATGAAAACCTCCTTCATGTTTTTTAAGTCAAAAGCTAGACCGGGAGAAACAGGGAAACCTTTCGCAGCTAGTTCAATGGCAGGGGAGATAAGTTGTTTATTTGATAGAGAACCAAAGTTTTCTCTGATAAATTCCATACCGGCAACAGTGCCAGGCACTGCAGTCGCAGCTAGTGAAAACCTCTTCTTATTTTTGTCGACATTTCCTTTTTCATCCAAGAAGGTGTCTTTGTGAGTTTTTATTGGAGCAACTTCACGAAAGTCTATGGCGTAACTTTTCTTGGTTTTATTGTCGAAGTAAATAGCAAACCCGCCACCGCCGATATTGCCAGCCTTAGGTTGAGTTACAGCTTGAGCATAAGCTAGAGCAATAGCCGCATCGGCCGCATTTCCACCATCTTTTAATATCTTGAGAGCTATGTCAGTGGCTATGGAGTCTTGACTGACAACCATGGCTTTCTTCGAATACTCAGGATGGATCCGAGCATTTGTGCGAATGATTGGTTCAGCAAATAGGCAAAATGGAAGCAGGCAGAGTAGGATTCTGAACATGTTTTACTTTCCGGTGATGATCCAACCACGAGGTATCTGACTTACCGGATCTATTGCTTTCATCGCAGTAAATAAGTTTTTATCAGAAATCCAAAAGCTTTCTTTTGCACCATTTACTTCAAGGATAAGAACTTGTTTCTTATCTGCATTGTAACCCGCTACTATAGAAAAGTGACCTTGGTTCATGCCCATACCAGCGATAGATTGGCGCGAGAAATTTGCGATCATAAAACTTTCATTTTCATTATTCTGAATGAGTTGCTCTCTAAATAAATCGAGACCAGAGGTATGAGCAGGATAACGAGTCGTAGTGAAGCCTTTGGCTTTAGTCTTGAGTATGTTTGTGAGCTCGCGAAGAGTTAGACCCATTTTAGCAACAGTTTCAGGTAAAATGATTTTCTTTATATCGTCAGAAAAGATGTTGTCCTGAGTTAAGTGTGTATTCTTTCTTGCCGCGTTTATGACTATAACTGCCGAGCACACGCCACAGTAGTTTTTCTTTTGAGCAACCCAGTATTTTTTGAGATTTTCATACTTTCCTGGGTTTATATCGCCAATGTACTGACTGCCAAGAGTAGAAGAAACGGTGTGAACGGCCTTGGGGACGAAGTGGCTCGTACTAGATGAAAACGATTGGACTGGTCTCGGGTTCGAACTCTTACAGGCAACAAGAGAAAAGAAGAGGGCGATAAGTAAAAGATTTCTAAGCATTTTTTGTCCGGTTATTATATTTTTATACCATTTTAAAATGGGTGATAAATGAGAGTTTCTCAGCTGGAGAAATTCATCAGATGCTTTCATTGCTAATGAAAATAGGTGCCTCTTTTCGGTATGCAAATGAGGAATATGTTACCGTTGTTGGATATCTTAAACAAATAAACTATCGTTAGGGCGTTTAACACACTGAGTTGGAGTAGATGCAAGCAAGTTTTACAGAGAGTCAAAAAGAGACAATCCATCGATTGTTTCGATCGAGACGAGATGTTCGGCAGGGTTTTACCGGAGAAGAAATTCCCAAAGAAACTTTGGAAAAGATCCTTCTAGCAGCTCATCATGCGCCCTCAGTTGGCTTTATGCAGCCTTGGAACTTTATAGTGCTGGAAGACCTTGAGAAAAGAAAAAAAATCCACTCCCTATTTCAAGCCGCTAAAAAAAATGAACGCCAACACATTTCAGCAGAGAAACAAGAACTCTATGACTCCTTAAAGCTTGAGGGAATCTTAGAATCTTCGATAAATATCTGCGTGACTTGTGATCGGTCACGACATGGCGAAACGGGCCTTGGTCGTTCACAACAGAGTAATATGGACCTTTTTAGTACTGTCTGTGCAGTGCAGAACATGTGGCTTGCAGCTCGTGCTGAAGACATAGGCATAGGTTGGGTGAGTATAATAAGCGCCGAAGCTTTAGCCAAAGAATTAAATTTGCCAGAGTATGTAGAAGTTGTCGCATATCTTTGCGTAGGTCCAGTTGAATCATTTTTTGAAGAACCTGAACTTGAGCAACTTGGTTGGCAAGAGCGCTTGGATATACAAGAACTTATCTACTTTGAAACATGGGGTCAGAAATGATCAAACGTTTGATCATGATCCGTCATATGGATAAAGTCGAACCTGTGCCAGGTGCTTTATATGGTCAGACAGATCTTGCCCTAAAAGATGGCTTTGAACAAAAGTTTTCGCCACTTCAAAAAGCTCTGGAGTTACTAAAGCCAGATGCTGTAGTTTGCAGCCCACTAAAGCGTTGTAGGCAGACAGTCGATTTCTATTTTCCTGATGAAAAGCCAATTTTTAAAGATGAAGCGATGGAAGTCGATTTTGGTGATTGGGATGGCCTTACTTTTGCTCAAATTAAAGATAAGTACCCAGAAGAAGTCAATCACTGGGCCGAAGATGAAAAATTTGGATTTTCAAATGGCGAAACTCTGCAAGAATTTAGTGACAGACTTAAAGTTCTTACCAAGTTCATGTTGTCTTTGGAAGGCAAAAATATTGTTTTAGTTGCCCATGGAGGTGTGATCCGGATGTTGCTTTGCCAATTACTTAACTTGCATCAACGACATAGCTCGGCGTTTGAATTGAACTCAGGACTTATGACGTCTATAAAAGTTTTTGAGAATCACTTGGGTGTGTTGGAAAAGATAAATGATTTTGGAGACGAAACATGGCTAAGATCACTCTAGTAACGGGCGGTTGCCGTTCAGGTAAAAGTACATTTGCTGAAAAGCTTCTTTTGCAAAAGTCTGGCCCTCATGTGTATATCGCAACTTGCCCAAATATAGATGATGAGATGGATGACCGTATATCTAAACATCAGCAGCGGCGCGAAAGCTTTGGTTGGGATACAGTTGAAGAAGAAGTCGACTTAACTCGTATGGTTTATCAGCACAATGGATCGTCAATTTTAGTTGAGTGTATCACTCTTTGGGTAAATAACTTACTTTATAAGTCTGAACAAGCTGGCGAGTTACTGACAGAATCAGAGATGGTGAAGTTCACAAAGGAACTACTTAGTATGGTTCAGAAAGTCGAAGGTGAGGTTGTTTTTGTAACCAACGAAACAGGTCTAGGTGTTATGCCTGATAATGCTCTTGCTAGACGGTATACAGACCTTTGTGGTCGATGTAACCAAATGATCGCGACAGTAGCAGATGACGTTTACTTTATGGTATCTGGGATTTCACAAAAGATAAAATGAAAGATATAACAATCAACAGAGCTAGTCTCGCTCATTATAGACTTGCTGACCGCTACCTGAAGACTTTAGCTATGCCTGCAGGTGCATTAGGGGATATACATGAAACCCTTTGCCGACTTGCTGGAGTTTATCAAGAAAACCCACTTAAAGCGAAAAAGAAGGTTTTAGTTCTTTCTGCTGCAGACCACGGTATTTGTGCTCAAGGTGTAAGTCCATATCCACAGATAACCAATACTATTGTGAAAACTGCCTTGCATGGTGGGGTAGCGATAAATGCCTTTTGCCGTATGGCAGGTTGCGATTTGAAGTTGGTAGATGCTGGCTTGCTAAATAAAGTTGAAGATGATTCAATCAAAGTAGTATCTAGCCTAAATGGAACTCAAGATTTCTCAAAAGGTCTTGCTGTAACAGTGACTGATTGTCAGCAGCAAATTCAGGCTGGTATTGATTATGCATTTGAAATGTCGAGTACTTATGAAGTTCTTGGCCTTGGTGAAATGGGTATAGGTAACACAACTTCAGCAGCGGCGATAACAGCGGCCATTTGTCAACTTCCGGCTTATAAAGTGACAGGGAAAGGCAGTGGAATTGACTCTGAAAAGCTTATCCATAAAGCTGACGTAATTCAGTCAGCTTTAGATTTACATCAACCAAATTCTCAAGATGGCGTCGATGTTCTTTCGAAAGTGGGCGGATTAGAAATAGCTTTTATGACCGGGCTTATTTTAGGTTGGAGTTCGCAAAAGAAAGCGATTATTCTAGACGGTTTTATCACTGGAGCAGCAGCTCTAGCAGCGTTTAGAATAAATGAAGGCGTCAAGGATTATTTATTCGCTGGTCATGAAAGTGCAGAACCTGGGCACAAGCACGCTTTGCAGTTGTTGGGCTTGAAACCGATCAAAACTTTATTGATGAGGCTTGGAGAGGGAACAGGCGCGACTTTAGCTATGCAGACGATTGATACAGGGATAGACTGTATGAGTTCTATGATGACTTTAAGCAAAGCTCTTTCTTTGAAAGTAAACAGAAAAAGCTTAAGGTAATCTTAAGAATATAATGGATCATTACGTTAAATGAGGGGAGTAGGTTTATGATGAAGTTA
Organism: Lentisphaeraceae bacterium; assembly: GCA_021232515.1. Lineage (GTDB taxonomy): Bacteria > Verrucomicrobiota > Lentisphaeria > Lentisphaerales > Lentisphaeraceae > JAKVBD01. The sequence goes on along the minus strand of JAJPOQ010000117.1, from coordinate 95,974 downwards.
TTTTATATATTCATTCTAATGGGACTAAATTTTATAGTCACAGCTCAAGAAGAATATGAGATTAAGTTCGATAGGGATAATATAGCTGGTCAAAAGTTTAACTTTTTTAAGAAAAAAACAGAAAAGTTAACAAGGGTTTTTACTAAAGAAGATGCCATCCTGAAATCAGAGATAAAATCTAAAGAGACTCTTTTGGAGGCTTATGCAGAAATTTTAGTGGCAGAAGAAAATGAACATGTGATGAAGATTGTGATAAAGTCTTTTAAAGAGACTGATTTGTCTAATGGGAAGGAGATAGTGCTTCTCACTAAAGATACTGACATTTTGATTAAAACAATAGAAGGTGCAGTTACTTTTTATAGTGGTGGAAAGGAAGTTGATAAGCTTACGGCTAAACACTTAAGTATTTTTTTTAGAAGTAAAGATGATAACATAAAAGATGATGAGATCTTTGGTTCAGAAGAAAAGAGGAAAATTGGAGAATCCTGGGATATAAAATCAAAAGATGAGATGCTTAGAGGATTTACGAAGAAAGGCGCAACCTTTGATAAAAAAACTCTTAAAGGGAAGGTGACATTGCAAAGTAGAGAAACTTTGGATGGTGTGGATACTCTTGTAGTTACAGGAGAGGTGTCAGCATCAGGATTAAATGTCCCAGATAATGGGAAATTCCCACCCAATACCGAAATTACATCAAGCTTTTTGAAAAGCTCTTATCTCGTTAATTTACCAATAGACTTAAAATTAGCTATGCCCAAATCAGTTATGACAATGAAGTTCGGTATGAGTCTTAAAATTCCATTAAAAGGTAAAGTTATTACAGTACAGATGCTTATGAGCCAAACTTTTGAAAATGAAAGAACTAAATTGAAGTCAGCATTCGGCCTTTAATGAATAAGGTGTTTCTTTGAGTTTAAATACATCATATATTTCAGCTCTCTATAAAAGATACTACCGAAGCAGTATCTTTTATATTGTGTTGTGTAAGGTGGATGTTTAGCGCTTAAGGAAAGCTTCGTGACCAACCATGTTTATGATCAAGTCTTTCATGCCATGCTTACTACTAGAACTATCCTTGTAGACGTCATCTATAAGTACGTTGTCGGTAAGACTCACGTGACGTCCGAAAGCATACTCCGTTAGTTTTTTGATGACTGCTTTAGTGATTATATCTTTATCATCCATGAGTAGTGTTTTTAAGCCTCTAACACCTTTGACTGGGCGACCATCGCTATAGTCTCTTTCATCGACAATCGGCACACTTTTAAAACTTGGACGAATGTTTTTAAGCTTGGGATTTAGCTTTCTTTCATTTAGGCTATAGAAAACACCAGGGTCGGTCATCTTCTTATAAGTTTTACGGTATTGACCTACGGGATCAAACTTCTCTAAAGCTAGGCCAAGTGGGTCAATCTTCGCATGACAACGATAACAGTTCTCTGTACTTTTGTGTTTATCCAGTATGTCAGTTACAGTCGATGCACCGCGTATATCTGGCTCTAGGGCTTTTACATTTGCAGGGGGAACCATATGAGTGCCGTAGATGTTTTCAAGAATCCAAACACCGCGTAAAATAGGCGAGCTTGCAACTCCGGTTGAGTTCATATTTAAAAATGATGCTTGAGTTAAAAGCCCTCCGCGTGGACTTTCTTTTGGAAGTTTAACTTCTCTAAAGTGTTCACCTTTGACCTTTTTTATGCCATAAATACTGGCGAGTTTCTGGTTTACGAAGGTGAAGTCAGAGTCGATGATATTATAAATGCTTAAGTTATCCTTCAGAATCTTAGCCATAAACATGTGAGTTTCTTGTTTCATCATGTCCGCCATCTCTGGTCGGTAACGCGGGAAGAATCGTCTGTCTGGAACCATTTCACCAACAAGGTGTGTTCTTAGCCATTGCTCGGTAAAGTTGTTTATAAAACGTTCAGACTTTGACGAGTTTAATAGTCTTCTAGCTTCTTTTTTTCGTACATCTTTGTTAAGGATTTGGCCATTTGCAGCAAGAGCTCTAAGCTTTTCGTCTGGAGCCGATTTAGTTAGGAAATATGAAAGCCTGCTGGCAACAGCATAAGCGTTGAGTTCTGCTGTTTTTTCATTTTTGAAGATGAAGTCTGGAGCACAAAGTAGTGCTTGTAGAGCGACTTTTACTGCTTCATGCAGGTTGTTAGTTTCATCAAAATTGGCTTTTGCTAAAGCTATAGTTGGCTTGAGCTCATTTACTTGAACGTTGCGACGGAAAATTTTGTTTGCTAAGTTTTGAATGATTTTTGGCGCGTCATCAAAGCTCTTTACATCTTTAGAGTTAGCAAAAATTATCTCGGTACTTTTAGGCGGCCACTTCTTTATGATTGGTCCTTTAACTGTAACTGACTTAATAAGTAGCTGTGGGCCTTTGTAGTTCTTTGGATTAATTCCTTGATTCTTGGCAGAGCGAGTTTTGCTACTGTCAAAGGTGAAAACAAGTTGATCACTCTCAAATGCATCAATTGAAAAAGTCATGACGTTTTCGTTTTGCTTGAGCTTGAGTTGTGTCATTTTTACTTGGCTACTAGTAAAATCGGGATGACCAATGCTGACACCGATAAGGTGTTCTTTTTCATCGCGAGTAACTTCTGCATCGACAGTTATTTCATAAGTTCCATCGAAGTGAAAAGCAAAGTCTTTCAAGTGGGCACGACTACGAAGGTTATGACTTGTGATAAGTGCAGCTTTGTTATCGACATAAAAACGTTCGATTCCGTCACTGATCACTTGTTTGCCAACAAACTTCTTATTTAAGATTTTAGGCTTTTGGCTAATTATAGCTTTTCCCGAAACATAGATTGCGGCGTTGATGTAACTGTCTAGTAGCTCAGAAGATAGGAATTGCTTTTTACCGTTATTCTTGAATCCACCAGAGATCTCATCTTCAGGCAAATAATTGTAAAGCTGAAATGACTTTTCGAACAAATCAGAGACACTGTTTATATACTCTTCACGAGTGAGTCTATTCAGAGTGCCCGGTATGTCTTTAGGAAGTTTTTTGAAGATATACTGGACAACTTCGTCTCTTTCAGAACTAGTCGGTTGTTTCTTTTTTTTCTTAGGCGGCATTTCGCCATCTTGTATAGCGATGATCAAACTTTCTAAGAGATGCTTGTCTTTGAAGAACTTGGCATCAAGCTGATCCAGACGTAGGTCACCTTTCTGAACATCTTCGTCATGACAGTCCGTGCAGTAAGTCCCAAAAAAGGCTTTGAGTTTTTCGTCTGCGTGTAGATTTACAGCGAGAAATAGGCAGCAAATGAATATGTATTTCATGCTTAAATGACCTCCAAAGTTCCCGTGCTGTCCGAAAACGAGTCTCTTTCATAACCCATCTTTTGAAGCATGGAAAGGTAAAGGTTGCAGAGTGGTTTTTTTATCTCTCTATGATCGTAGTGTTGACCATGTTTGAAGCCTCCACCAAGTAAAATAACCGGTAGGTTCTTAGTTGAGTGAGAGCTAGCATTTCCAAGAGCACCTGTAACTAAAACTTGTGTCTGGTCGAGTTGGCCATCTTCTTTTATGTCATTTACTAAATTGTTTATATGAGTTAAAAAGGCTTTCTCTGTTGTGACTAGGTCTTTAACTTTTTGTGGAGCTTTGCCGTGGTGAGAAAGTCCGTGGTAGTTCGTTTTGTTGTTCTCGATTGGAACATTTCCGCTTCCCGGAATCTGCATTGTTATAAAGCGGGTACTGTCAGTTCTGTAGGCAAGTGCGATAAGTTTAAAGATCTCATTGACGTACTCGATGACGCCTTTACTCTTATTTTTACTGAGAGGAGACTTAACTTTTTTTACAGGTTTATCTAACCAGTATTCCCGGCGCTTAAGTTGCTTCTCTACTTCGCGGATAGAAGTGAAGTACTCGTCGATTTTGTTCTTATCTTTAGCAAGAAGATTCTTGTTCATGCCTTTTGCTTGACCATAGATGGCGTCGAGTATACTTTTCTTCTTAATCAATATTTCTCTTTGTTCTTTACTGTCTTTTCGGACGCCAAAGAGCTTGTTGAAAATCTTATCGGTTCTGTACTCTTGAGCGACAGGTTGACCAAACTTATTCCATGAAATCTGAGCATTGTTAAAGTTTGAAGAACCTCTGAAGCTTAAAGAGGAAAAGCGAGTAGTTTGACCGTTTATATCGGCTCCGGCTTGATCAACAGAAATTTTATTTTTGCCACTGCCGTCGTAAAAACCAGTTAGAACACCAACGGCACCGTTGTGACCACCGCCAACTTGAGGGTTGTCTAGTCCACTGAAAACTGAGTACTTATTGCCTTCGAAAGGTTTGAGTAGTTCGGTTGTTTCAAAGTCTTTACCAGCTTTAACGGGATAAAGCTCGGGAGTATATAATCCTAGGTGAAAGCTTAGGCATAGCATACGGTGAATTTTATTTTCTTTGATTTCACCAAAACTTTCAAGTTGAGGTAAAAGTAAGCTTAAGCCAGCGGCTTTTAAAATAGTTCTTCTGTTCATTGATTTATCTCCACACAAAATCTTAACACATGTACTTTCCTTACGCCTGGTAAAATAAAATTCTGACAAAGCTCTAAAAAAATGTAAGTTTACTTCTATCACTTGAATTCATTTGTCAGTATAATTTGATTTGTGGCGTACTGATTTACAAATTTATGCAAAAATGGGTAGGAAAGCTTGCCGGACGACAATGAAACATTCTTTGAAGGGTTAAATCCACTTTTAAAAGAAATCTATGAAGATGCTTCGAAGCCTTCATCTGATCAGTATTTGAGATTTCTAAATGACACCGAAGGTCGTTATTGTGAAGACAGCCTTTGTGGTGAAGGAGGTATGAAGAAAGTCTTTGCTGCCGATGACAACTTTAGTGGTCGTCGAGTCGCGATGGGGCGCCTTAAAGATCTTAAAAATAGTGATTCATTTCTTCGAGAAGTTAAACTCCTAGCTCGTTTAGAACATCCAAATATTGTCCCTTTATACGATGTCGGTATGGATGAGTTTGGCGAACCTTTTTTGGTCATGAAGCTCTTGGGAGGTTGTCGTTTATCTGATATATTTAAAAAAATAGTCAAAGGTGAACAAGAAGAAAACCTTTCAGAGCTTTTAGAAATATTTTTGAAAGTCTGTGACGCAACTGCTTATGCACATTCGAAAGGCATAGTCCATGCCGATATAAAACCAGAAAATATTCAGATAGATGACTACGGCTCAGTTCTACTCTGTGACTGGGGCCTTGCTTGTGATGTAAATGATGAAGTTGTTATGAAAAGGCGTCAAAGCAACGGACATGCCGAAGGAACTCCAGGTTCCATGGCACCAGAGCAGTTGAGCGATGAGTTTGGACCACTTTCGATGAAGACGGACATCTATTCTCTTGGTTGTTTACTCTACAGCATTTTGTCTTTAAAAAGGCCTTTGGCAGATAAGACAATTGAGGAAGTAGTTGAGTTAACTATGGCCGGGAATATTCCTAAAGTCGATGAAGTTGCCGTCAAACCAATTCCCAAGGCAATGGTCGCTGTTACTTCAAAGGCTATGTCACAGAAACCAGAAGAACGTTATGATTCTGTAGAGAGTTTAACCGAAGAGATACGTGCTTATTTGAGTGGCTTTGCCACAGAGGCAGAAGAAGCCAGTTTCTTTAAACAAGCATTTTTATTTTACATGAGGAACAAGCTGTCTTGTTTGATTCTTTTTGCCAGTTGTGTCGCTATAGGGATAATCGTTTCGGTATTTATGGGCGAGGTCGAAAGTCGCCAAAGAGCAACTATGAAAGCGCTGAAAGAAGTCGAGTCTCAGAGAGAGAAAAAGGCTGAAGCTTCTAAGATAGCCATTAAGAGATTAGCTGATCGAGCCGACTACTTGATTAAAAGTTTACACTTAGTTGAAGCAGAAAGAGTTGCTAAGCAAATCCTCAAGATTTATCCAAAATCTGAGACTGGGCATAGATTTTTGGGGCGTATTTATTTCTTTCAGTACAGGTTTAAAGATGCAGAAGAAGCATATAAAAATGCCGGAGAGAAGGAGCCATACTTTAGAAGAATAAATTTACAGATGTTAAATGGTGAAATGACAGATACCGAATTGATCCGCGAAATGATCAAGACTTACCAAGAAACGGCTGTGACTTACCAACTTCCGATTATTTATAAGAAGTTAACTGTTGAAGAGCGTTACAAACTTCTATTTTATTTGGTTCCTTTGTATCGTACAGGAGGAGCTGATGTAAATGCGGGTAATGTGATCTATGATCACCGAAGTAAGCATTTGAAAATATATGCTATGAGACTTAGAAATATAAGTTTTATAAGTGGCCTAGACCTAGAAAGACTTACCATGGTGGATTGCTTGATCAGTGGATCGAATATATTAAGTAAGCTTCACTTCAAGACACTAAATTTGGAAAATAGTTCAATTCGTGGTGTCGATGACATGAGGCCTAAAGTGTCTGGTTATTTAAACTTAAGTGGGACCAACTTACTTGATCATCGATTCTTAAACCATATAGACCCTACTATTTTAGATATAAGTAATACGGAAGTCGTTTGGTTGGCAAAACTGGGAAGTACAAAAAATCTTAGAAGATTAACTTTATCTAACAATCAGTATCATCAGAAATCAGCTAAAGAGTTGCCGGCAAGGATCAAAGTTGAAAGAAAGCCAAATAAGGAAAAGTAGGATTTACTCAAGTTCTTCTTTGAGCTTACGAACTTCTTCAGTGAGTCTTTCGCGGACGCGTTTTTTGTAGACGTAGATGGCATTTTTGGTTAGACCCAAGTCTTCTGCAACTATCTCGGCATCGTCTCCTTTTAAGCTTCTTTCAAAAGCAATTTTTACTTTGTCAGAGAATTCGGGAGCTACATTTTTCCAAGCTAAGTTGGTGATGTATGTTTGCCACTCTTCGTCGGCCATTTTATCTATTTCAGGATCAGATAACTCTTGAAAGTGATCGACATTTTTATACTTCTCAAGTCTGTTTGTGTATCTCTGACGAGACTTTATAACATCTAAGGCTGTATTGTGGGACATGCGACTTAACCAACTTCTAAAGCGACCTTTGTCTGGTGCATAGTTGAAGTCAGGGAGGGATCGCCAAGCTTTTAAAGTGACTTGTTGTACGAGTTCTTCTGCATCGTGATGATCGAAATTCATTTTGCGAACAATCATATAGATGAAAGGTTTATAGAATTTTACAAAGTCTTCCCAAGACTGATCGTCTTGCTTGTCCTTTAGCCGAATGAGTAGGCTTTGCCTGGTATTCCAATCTGACACACGTTTCTCCACGATATACACTGCCAATTTAACGCCAATGGAGCTCAATTAAAAGTATTTGAGGTGAGGAACTTCCTAAAAGTCTTGTCTTTGTGTAATTTTCAATGATTTCTAATTACACAAAAATTTTGCAACTGGTTCTAAATTAGAATATTGTATTTTCAGCTAAGATGATTGTCTTTCAAATAGGAGTGTGCGTGAAGAAGTTTACTTTAATAGAGCTTTTAGTGGTTATTAGTATTATTGGAATATTGTCGAGTATGCTTTTACCTTCTCTTCAGGGTGCTCGTGAAAAAGGTATAAAAAGTGTCTGTATAAGTAACTTGAAACAATCTGGAATACTTTCAATAACGCATACCTCAGATAGTGATAACAAGTTTGTTACCATCTCGAGAACTGCACAAAACAGTTTTGCACAGTGGCATGGTTGGGCTAGGAATTTAAACATAAGTGGTCTTATAGAACTTTCCGATAATCCTGTTTATATGTGCCCTAAAGCTTGGCCAACTCAAAATAACCAAGAAGTAACAGCCAATAGATTGGCACTAGCGGCCTCAGCTTATACTTATGGAGCTAACCGTTACTTTACGACTAATAATCAAGACAACTTTGAAAATGCATGGCAAGAAGGCTTGGGTTCAGATGGGAAGTGGAATGAGTGGCTTGTTACAGAAAAACTAAATAGTCCTTCAGAGTCGATGTTTATCATGGATACAAAACATGAAAATAGTGACTGGATGAATCAAAAGGCCTTTATTCAAAACTCTTCAGTAAGTTGGAATGGTAGTATCTGGACAACTCATGATATGGGTCGTTCAGGAACTGTCTTATTTGCAGATTTACATGTAAGCAGTGAGTCTGTTTCAAACTTCATGTCAAAATTTGGTGGCTCGTTAAAGTTTCAACCTTAATTAAATTAAGGCCAAACTAGAGGTACGATGATGATTGTACCGATGAGGAATATGATATTTATCGGTAATCCCACCTTCAGATAATCAGAATACTTATAGCCACCAGGACCATAGACGATAGTGTTTGTCTGGTAGCCAATCGGCGTTGCAAAGCTTGCTGATGCAGCGATGGCTAGCGTTATAACAAATGGTGTTGGGCTCAAATTTAAGGTATTCGCCGTACTTATGCATATAGGAAGTATAAGAGCAGCTGCGGCATTATTTGTTATGAGCTCAGTCAGAATGTTTGCTGCTAAGTAAATACAAATATAGGCTACGACTGGGGTTGAGTTTTTAGCAATAGAGATAACCACAGTTGCAAGTAAATCAGACGCTCCACTTTCCATGAGGGCAGCACTCAAGCCAAATGAACAGGCGATAACGACTATGACGTTCCAGTCGATATAGCTAAAAGCCTTTCGTATAGGCAGGTATTTATAAATAGTTAGAACCGCAGCGGCAATAATGGATGAATACAAGATCGGCATAACGTTTAATGCCGTTAGAAGGATCATCGCCGTAACTGTGATAATACAGAGTGCAGGGTGAGCATTTTCCAAGCGATTTTCGCCATCATCAATTTTTGTAACCGACAAAAAGTCTTTAGAGTCGCGCCAGATCTTTTTAAAACCAAAACCAGCAAGCAATAAGAGAGTATCGCCACGCTTTAGTGGAGTCGTCGCCATCTTGTCAATTATTTGGTGTCCGTCGCGGTGAAGAGCAAGCACGGTTGCGTCGTATTTTCGGTTAAACCAGACTTCATCAATTGTAGTACCAGTTAGTGCAGAAGTTGGGGAGACAACGACTTCGATAAGGTTTGAAAGGTCACCTAGTTCAAGATTGTCACACATAGAAGGATTACTCAGACCGTCGATTCTATGAAGGTCAATTATCCTTTCTTGACTGCTGGAGAAAACTAAAAGGTCATCTTCTTCGAGGATCATTTCACGTCGGATCGGTGCTATAACTTTTCCCTTACGCTGAATTTCGATAAGAAATAAGTCGTCTAGGTCACGCAAGCCAGATGCATGGATGGACTTGCCGACAAGTGTATTATCTTTTTCGACGCTCATCTGAATCAAGTACTTACGGACATTTGAAGAAGTTTCGCTAAGAGTATCTTCTTTTGAAGGCAAGATTCTCGAGCCTATAAAGGCAAGATAGATGATACTGACAAGTGCACAAGGAAGACCAACTATGGCAAAGTCAAATAATCCAAAGCCGACAAATGTACTGTCTTGTTCTTGGTAAAGACCATTCACTACCAAGTTTGTCGAAGTACCAATGAGCGTACAGATACCGCCAAAAGCAGTTAAGTACGAAAGAGGAATAAGTAGTTTTGATGGTGATATACCGTTCTTGTTCGCCCAATCTTTAACAATAGGCATAAAGATAGAAACGATTGGCGTGTTATTGAAAAATGCCGACAATCCACCAAGTGGTAGTGCCATGCGCAGTATTGCAGAGCTAACCTTTTTTCCTTCGCCTAAAGTCCTTTCGGCTAGACTATCGAATATACCGGCGTTTCGCACTGCTGCAGCAACTATAAAGAGTACAGCGATGGTTATGACTGCATCATGAGAGAAACCACTAAACGCTTGTTTGCTTGTAAGAAAGCTTTGATCTCCCAAAAGAAATGAGCCGATAAGAATAACACCAAGAGAAAGGCTCATGGCTATTTCTGGAGGCAGGGCTTCAGATACTAAAGCTCCAAGCATAAGGACTACCGCGAGGATACAAAATACAGCCGGCGATATGACTGCCGTCTTCACTAAGACTAGTAGAGCAATGATGACTACTGTCGCTATGTATTTTGATTTTCCGTTCATACAATTCCTAAATTTTCACTATGCAATAATAAGAGTGATTTACTGCAGGGAAAGTCCTAACGAGAATTTTTATGTTTTAAAGAGGCGAAAGCGCACCACTTTTATTCGTTAACAAACTGTAAAACTTTATAAAAAGGTCTCTTTGTTAGAGCACCAAATTTTTTGTCTCTGGTAAGTGAAGGGCGACCACGGCTCATTTTGGGAGAAGATATACCACAAAGGAACTTGGCGACATTTCGCGGAGTCTCAAAGTAAGGGTTGCCTGAGTTTTTCATTTCATGAATCAAGCTTTTATCTTCATTTGTTAGTTCAACTTCGGCATCATTGGTTGAAGGAGTCTCAAAGTCTTTAAGGCAACGGTCACAATGACCACATGGTTTTTCCAGTGCCTCTCCAAAGTAACTGAGCATTGCTTGTGTTAAACAATCTTGACTTTGCGTCAATTGAATGACCTCGTTTAAACGTAAGATGTCGCGTTTTTCAGACTCAACAAATCGATTAAATATAAGTTGAGTGAGTGAAGTTAGGTCAATGTCACTTTTTAATAAACGGTAAGTTGTTCGTACATCCGCAACTTTAGTCTTTATATAGTTTTCGGACTCTAAGTAGTTAAGTGCTTTGGAGATTCTCAATTTATCTTGCTGGATACTTTGAGAAGTTTCGAGGATGTCTAAAGATAACCAGAGGCGACCTTTTTTGGCATGTTTGAAAATACTGCGTAAGAAGTCTGCTTTGTCAGGGGGGAATTTAGCTAGGATTGATGCAGAGTCGGTGCTTGGTTGAAACTTTACTTGATTGTAAAAGTGACCTGTTAGTTTGATCAAACCTTCAAGTTCGAGATAACAAAGAAGAGTGCCGATAACTAGAGGGCGTATGTCGTGTTGACTAGAGAGCTGATAGGTTGAAAGGCTGCTATCTGCTTTCGGATTAAAAATAGTAGTCAAAAGGTCCGAAACGTTCTTTCCTGAAGGAGTATCACCATAAGTAAAGTTGGCTAATACAGTGGTGTCTTCTGCACTCGAGAAAACTTCACAAGTAGACTGAAGGCCATCTCTTCCAGCTCGACCTATTTCTTGAGCATAGTTCTCCATCGACTTTGGTGTGTTGAAGTGGTAAACGTAGCGAATATTTGATTTATCTATACCCATTCCAAAAGCAATAGTGGCAACGACAATCGAGTTTTCTTGGGACATGAACTTTTCTTGTATTTCGTGCCTTAGGTCGCCTTTTATTCCAGCATGATAAAAAAGGGCTTCCTTTCCTGAGTTCGATAATTGTGTAGCCAGTTCTTCAGCTTCTTTTTGTAGAGTTACGTAGATAATAGTCGAACCGGGAGGGTTGTCATTTAGTCTTTTGAGTAACTTTGGAAATTTTTCAGAGTTTTGGCAACGGTTCATTCTCAAAGTTAAGTTTGGACGATAGTAGCCGGTATTTACATAAGCATGCGGCTTTATTTTGAAACTTTTACATATGTCCTGCGCTACTTTTGGCGTTGCTGTAGCAGTCAGAGCAAGAACTCTTTCGACTTTTAGTGCTTCAGCATGTTCGACAAGTTTTAAATACTCAGGTCTAAAGTTATGTCCCCATTCGGACATACAGTGAGCTTCGTCGATAACTAACATACTTATTTTATGTCGACTGAGACTTTGCACAAACTTTTCATTGGCGAGTCTTTCAGGAGCTATATAAAGGAGTTTGAGTTTTCTGGCCTGTATGTCGCCCCATATTTGAGAGAGCTCCTCACGAGAAAGTGTTGAGTCTATCTTTGCTGCGGCGATGTTTTTCTTCTGCAGGAAATCGACCTGGTCTTTCATGAGGGCGATGAGCGGAGAAACAACCAGAGTGAGTCCAGATAAAAGTTGACCGGTTAATTGGTAGCAGAGACTTTTGCCACTTCCAGTGGGAAATACAGCGAGAGCAGAGTCTCCTTGAAGAAGTTGATGGATGACTTCTTTTTGACCTTTGCGGTAGTCTGTGAAACCAAAGACAGAGTTGAGTATGTGTTCAGGATTGTTCATTTATGCCCAGTGGTTATTGTCAGGAAGTTTTGCGGAACAGTATTCAAGATGGACCACTTTTCGAGGTTCGCTAGATGTCGACTTGTGTGAAGAATGCATAAGAAGTGGTCGCATGATAAAAGCATCGCCAGCATTGCGAATGGATGTTTTTGCTAGTGAGTCTTTATCCATTTTAGTTATTTCGTCTTGAGTTAGTTTTTTATGATGAGTAGCAGGAATAAGTTTTAGACAGCCATTTTCTGGAAATGCATCGTCTAAGTGAATTCTAAAAGTAATCATATTTTTAAGAATATGTTCTGGAGCCTCGACATGGTGAGTTCCCCATTTTAACGTCCAATTCTTCCAATCTTCATGTTCAAACTTTTTGGCAACGGCGACAGTTCTGTCTTGGTGCCAAGGTACGAACCAGTTGTGATCGTCTGACTTATCAAAAAGTATGGCGCGGGAGAGGATTGCTTGTTCTCCAAGAAATGATTTAGCTTTATCTAGGGTTTTCTTACAAAGGGCAAAGTCTTTTATGGCAGGAATAAGCTTTTCGGCATGACGAACACCATAACGCGGGATGTCGTCTTCTAGTTTTTCAATATCATTTTTTATGAGTGATATTTCTTCTGTAGAGATAGCCGAGTCCCAGTACTCAAAGCCATCTCGATCTATATTCGCCATTTATTTTCCTCAATTTAACCAAGTTAAACTAGTCTTATTAGTATGAGTCTCTACGAGCTTTAGTGCGAAAAAGAAGAATTAGTTGATTTGTTGGGAAGGTGAACTATTACCGATCTGGATGATAGAAGGTTGTTTGACTTGTTACAAAAATTTTCCGACATGAAGATTCTCTGACCCATTTTGCAGAACCATCTATGTAACTAGTACTTGAGCCATCAAATTTTTGAGCTGTTTCAGTGGCATTGTGGCCCATATACTTAGTTGAACCTTTATCTAAAGTCATACAACTCCATAGAGCATTTTCTGGTGCCGCGACAGAGAGAGTTGTATTGTCGAAGTCACTATCGAGTAAACTTCCGGCAGAGGGCATTAAAAAGTAATTGATCGTTCCATAATTCGCGCTTTGACCATTGTGGTTGTTTATGTATTGACCAAAACTGGAGTTTCGAATGCTAAGTAAAGTACTGTCACAAAATAGCAGTTCTTCTCTAACATTGTCAGAGCTGTCAACATAAGGATCCATGAGGATTATATTTAAGTCATACTGATCTGAATTAGCCCAGCGTAAGGTATGCAAAAAAGGGTTTGTTGGGTGACGGTTTGGTAGATAACTATTATTCTCGTCGGCATAAAGATGAGTTGCGAGAGCCATTTGTTTTCGATTATTGATTTCTATAGCGATGCGAGCTTTTTCACGAGCTCCTTGAATCGCCGGGAGAAGTATTGAAGTCAAAATAGCAATAATCGAGATAACAACAAGTAACTCAATTAAAGTAAATCTCTTCATGCCTTATTTCCCCGTAAAATATTCCCATTAAGATATTTTAAGAAAATAAGGCAGAAGTTTAAAGTTGGGTAAAGACTATTTCTTTTTTGTTCTCAAGTATTCACTAGGTTTAAAGATACCGCCATTCTCTTCAATTCTTTGGTCACAGAGAGCACGCATCTTTTTCAATACCGCTTTGTATTCAGGGTTTGTCGCTAAGTTCTGAAGTTGATCAGGATCTTTATCAACATCGTGAAGAAACTCGTGTTTATCATCGACATAACGAGCATAGACATACTTTTTGCCGCGTATTCCTTCCCAGTTTGGAATGGATGAGTGAGATGAAAAGAATTCACATAACGCGTCAGTTCTCCAGGTTGATGGAGTTTGGCCTTCAACGAGTGGCTTAACACTAGCACCTTGAAAGTGTTTAGGTATATCGACACCAGCATATTCTAGAATTGTCGCTGGTATATCTGCATTCATAACGATGTGTTGATCAACTTGACCTGTGTTTGACTTTAGACGAGGATCAAAGATGATGAGCGGTACACGCAAAGATTCGTCATAGTGCGTCCACTTGCCTGCAAAGCCTCTGTTGCCAGCATAGTAACCATTGTCAGCAGCATAGATAATGATGGTGTTTTTCTCGAGACCTTTTTCTTCTAGTTTTTTGATGACTCGACCTACTACGCCGTCGATTCCTGAGATCATCCTTAAGTAGTTGCGCATGTTGTGCTGGTACTTCTCTGGTGTATCCCAACGCCATTTGTAGCGATCGTCATGCATGGATTTTTTGAGGAAGTCAGGTTGTGACTCTTTGATTTTTGGATCGTTTAGCTTTGGCAGAGGCATCTTCATATCTTTGTAGAGGTGAGCCGTTGCTTTTGGATATGGGAAGTGATTTACTTTATCGCTATCTTCAGCATGAGCTGCGTTGAATGAGAGATTTAAAAGAAAAGCTTGGTCCTTGTCTAAAGCATCGATAAATTGAGTCGCTTTGTCACCAATCAATTCGGTTTCATGTCTCAAAGAGCCATCTGGCATTTTTTTGAAGAATGGGTTTCTACCGATAACTTTATACTGATCGTACATCTTGTTGGTTTCACCTTTGTGAAACTTAACGTGATTTTTACCGAAGTAACCGACTTTGTAGCCATCTTTTTTGAGTAGAGCGGGGTAAGAGTTGGTCGAGAGCTTTTTGTCTAGAGGAGCTTTGCCTGTATAGCGGTGACCTCTGAGGTACATACCAGAAAACATCGTCGCTCTGCTGATCCAACAAGTGGCAGTGTTTACAAACATCTTTTCAAAGCGTGTGCCTTCTTCAGCAAGTTTATCTATATGCGGTGTTTTAACTACAGGGTGACCAGAACAACCGAGGAAGTCATAGCGTTGATCATCAGTTAAAAAGAAGATGATGTTTGGTTTTTTCTGCTCAGCTTTTGCTTGAACAAAGGCTAGAGAAACGACTAGAAATATTAAAATACGCATACACTTCACTTTTTTATTAGAAAATTAAACAATGTTTAAGACGAAAATAGGGTATCAGTCACTTGATACCCTGCAATTAATTTTATTTAAATTCGGTTATAACTTTACGTGTTTTTACTGGATACCAATTATTGATCTTTTTAACAAGTTCAGCAACAACTTCAGGATTGTCTTTAGCTAGATTTTCAGTTTCACCAGGGTCCGCAGAAAGGTCAAAGAGCTGAGGCCTTTTCTCGTTTCTTGGGTGAGTCGTTTTATAGCGGCTAACAGTTCCGTCGTAGGTAAGAAGTAGCTTCCATTTACCTTTAATACACCATCTAAAAAGGAGAGTTTTTTCAGGATCGTTTATATCTAAGATATCATGAGCAAAAGATTCTCCAAAGATATGGTCGCGGTCAATTTTTGAACCTTTGATCATATGTTCGTTGAGGTTTAAACCCGGTAGGTTTTTAGGAATACGTGCTCCTGCAGCTGCTAAAAGAGTTGGAAAGATGTCGATACTACTGAAAAGTTCAGGGCGATCTTGCTGTTTGTACTTTGCAGGCCAGCTAAAAAAGATAGGAGTTCTTACGCCATTTTCATAAGCTGTTTGCTTTGAGCGGAGAGCATACTTGTTGGGCTTTGTAGGGTTTTGTGTCCAGCCGTTATCACAAACATAAACGATGATGGTATTGTCTCTAACTTTTTTATCTTCAAGCATTTTTACGACGTCACCACAGGTTTCGTCGAACCACTCACACATGGCATAGTAACTAGCAACTGGTTTTGGTAGTCCTTTGGCAAGATACTTCTTTAGAAGTCTCTTTGGAGGTGTATGAGGAGTGTGCGGCATAAATGGTGCATACCAAACAAAGAAAGGCTTATCTTTTTCAATTGCCATATCGACAAAGTCAGCGACAGGTTGAATACCTTCACGACCAATTTTTAAGCCGTCATCACCATGACGACCGCCTTTTTGAGGATAACCACGAGTCATACCGTGAGTAAATCCACCTCTTTTGTAGTTACCTTCCCACCATTTACCACTTTGGTGACTTAAGTAGCCTTGTTCTCCAAGAAGCTCTGGAAGCGTATCGAACTTATCAATTTTTGAAATAAGAGAAGCTTTAAGGTCTGGATTATTAGGGTTTTTACTATCTCCAAAAGGGTCATTCCCGGTCACGCCATGAACACTAACATATTGACCTGTAGCTAAAGTCATGAGTGAAGGGCGACAAAGTCCAGTAGGAACATAGGCTCTACGGAAAAGAACTCCTTCGGTGGCCAGTTTATCGAGATGAGGAGTCTTTATATGCTTATGACCCATGAAGCTATAGTCGCTCCAAGCTTGGTCATCGGAAAGAATCATAACTATGTTTGGTTTGTCTGCACTTACACTGGTGCAGCCCCAGGTTAAGATGAGAAAAAAGATCCACGCGTATTTCATGTTTAAAACCTTATTTATTATGAATTGAAATAATCTTAATAGGAAAAGGCAGGGTGGTAGAGAATTGATACCCTAAGTTTATCAGATTATTCAAACTTTGTTATAATTTTAAGTGTTTTGATTGGCTACCATAAGCTTGGTCATCGGAAAGAATCATAACTATGTTTAGTTTGTTTGTACTTCCATTAGTCCATACACGGTTTAAGGCGGGGGAAGAGGAGTTTTTGTATTTCATACTTAAAATCTTTATGGTGTTTCAATTGCATTGATAATATCCATAAGAGTATGACTAAAGTAGACGATGTTTTATAATAAAATCGTCAAGGGTAATAATAAAACCTGCAATTAAGCTAAGACTGGGCAATATCTTTTAATAATTCTTCAGAAGGGCAAAAGAAGTAAGAACTGCTTACTGGAGTAGAGAAGTCCATGATCCTGTCATAGTTCCCCTGGGACCCTGCCATGCTTTGTAGTTGCTTTGTGAAACGTTCAGTTTCACAAGAAAATGCCATGAAGTAAAGGCCGTGTTCCTGTAAGTTTCCAAATGGAGTACTTCTTCTGTAAATCTTTGTACCTTTTATATCGGTTTTGGCAACATGTGAGTTTTCAGGCATGTTTTCGTCAGTAAATTCAATACTGTCGGGTTTGGTGCGGCCTATGACTTTTTCTTGTTCAGTAGTTGGCATGACAGCAAACATATCAAGCTTATGATTCCACTGTTGAGTCAGTAGGATAGAGCCACCTTTGGCTGGGCCACTAGGGATAAGTGCTGCATCTAAAGCCTTTTCACCTTGTGGATTAGCAGAGCCATCGACAAAACCTGTTAAGTCACGAGAATCGTGATAGACAAAACCATCTTTCTCTAGTTTTAAAGAAGCATTTTTAGGCAGGGCATTATCAATACTGCGTGCTCTGTCAAAAACATCACCAATAGTTTTTCCATGAATCCAAATAAAAACATCTCGTTGAGTTTGTGGAAAGTACTTGTCGCCAGTTATTTCCTCAAAGTCTTTTAAGTCATCAGGAGTAGATTCTGAAAACAGTTTTTGTGAGAGTGTCTTTCCAAAGGCAATGAGTGCATTACTGGTTTCATGAACTGATAATATGTCTTGGCAAACATCCTTGAAGTCACCTTCGTAAACGCTGTACTCTAAGTATTTATAGTGTACATAGTCGGTATTGAAAATCGCCTTTTGGTGTCCCATCTCTTATTTTGCCTTTTTGAAAGATACATTGTTAAGCAAAATACTATTTTGAGAGGGAACAAGCAAGATTAATTCCTTATTGTTTGTTGAAAAAGATGATAAGTCCAGCGACAATGGCGATAATAGCCAACACAGCCAGTGTGATTTTGATCCAGCTATATGGTCGTTCGCCCTGAACCTCTCCAGTTCTTGCATTTATGACTATTCGGAAAACTTTATCTTGGTACCTGTAGGCTGTTACCCAAACAGGTAAAAGTATGTGTTTGAAGGTGACATCTTTCCAATGTGAGTTTTGAGAGAAAACTCTTTGTTCATCTCCACCGATATTCCTACGGATTGTTTGATCAATTTTGGGCGATACTTGCCTTTTAGCTAGTACAAATCCATCTTTGAGGCCAACGGAGTACTTTTCTGATTTAAAACCACTTAGGTATTCATCTGCATAAGGTTTGAGTTCTTGAAGATCCCAAGGTTCTAGTTTTTCGGTATATTTTCGCGGAAGTGAGTCATTTGCAACGATCAATATGTCATCAAAACTATTATGAACAGTACCAGAACAGGGGTACCAACGAGTCTTACGCACTTGTCGAGTACGCGATTTTCCTTCGCTATCTGTATAGTGCTGAGTTTCCCAGTAGTGAACTCCGCGAGATCCCATGTAAGATGTCGTTGTATCTGTATCGTAAGTCCAGTGAGCTAAGTATATGCCTTGGAGCTTTTTAGTAGTTCTGGCATATTCGGCCAATTTGTTTGGGGCGAACCAGAGGCTTGAGACCCACTCACGGAACTCTTCTTTACCTTTTTTAATATCTACTTTAAAAGGTAATAAAGCTTGAGGCTTTAAGATGACTTCTGTATGTGGCTGACTTACAAATGGTGTTGCACAATAAGGGCACTCACCAGACTGTTCACCGGGCTCAACTGAAAACTCAGCACCACAAGCAGTGCACTTTGTGTCGTTTATCTCAACGACAGCATCTTGGTCGGGTTCATTTTCAAGTTGAGTTAAGAAGTCCTCAAAGTCCTGCTCAACGACAGGTACGTCGCTCTCGGCTATCTCGTTTTTACTGTCGCAATATGGACAGACTAGAGAAGCTTGGCCGGGAGCAAACAGCAAGTTTGCTCCACATGAATTACAAGGAAACTGTTTCTCACTCATTGGTGAGGTTTACGCCGGTGGTGGAGGCGGCGGAGTCGATCCACTTGGTGGTAACGGCGGCGGTCCAAACAGTCCTGAAAGTTCCTGAACTTGACCTGCAGGTAACCAGTTGGCCATACCTTGTTTCCAAACCATCGATTCATTTGTGATCTGTCCACCAGAAACGTGTTGTTGAAAAGTGGTCATGTCGTAAGGACCGTAGCTTTCGCCATTTACAGATACATGAAATGCTGCAGCCGCAGGAGCTCCAGGAGGCGGTGGTGGTGCCGATGCTTGAGCACCGCCAGTCATCGCTTGTCCCATAGTATTTGCCATGGCGAATCCCATGCCCATACCCATACCACCACCCATTGCACCTCCAGCATCGCCAGAGTTGTTAGCTGCATCTTCAAGAGCATTTGCAGCTTGGAACTGGGTATATTGTTGCATGTTGCCTAAAACGCCCATGCTAGATCTCTTATCGAGAGCTTTCTCCACTTCAGGAGGCAGAGCGATATTTTCAACTAAAAACTTACAAAGGTCTATGCCATACTCGTCAAACTCAGGACTGATCTTAGTTTTTATAAGATCGCCGATCTCGTCATAGTTTGCGGCAAGGTCTAAAGCAGGGATTTTAGCCTCACCTAGTTTGTCTGTGAAGCGAGAAACGATGATATTTCGTAATTGGTCGACTAATTGATCAGAAGTGAATTCTCCGTCTGTACCAACTATCTCTTTAACGAAAGTACCGGCGTCTTTAACTTTTATTGCATAAGTACCAAAAGCGCGCAAGCGAAGAGGGCCAAAGTCGGCATCTCTTAGCATGATAGGGTTTTTAGTACCCCATTTTTGGTCGACGAGTTGTCTGGTATTTACAAAAATAACTTCAGCTTTAAATGGACTTTCAAAACCGTGCTTCCAACCAAGCAGCGTTGAAAGAATCGGCATGTTGGCTGTTTCCAGAGTGTACATACCTGGTTGAAATACATCAGCTAATTTTCCCTGATGAATAAAAACGGCAACTTGTCCTTCACGGACGGTAAGTTGAGCCCCATTCTTTATTTCATTGCCGTAACGTTCGAACCTGTAAGCAAGTATATCGCGACTGTCGTCTAGCCACTCTATGACATCGACAAATTCGCCTTTGATTTTATCCCATAATCCCATAAGAACACTCCTTTAAAAAATTGATTTACTCATAATAACAAAATAACCTGTTACCAGCAAAGTCGTCAATTATAATTCAAATAGAAATGTGTAAGCTAGAAGCGCCTTTGAGCAATGACTTCATTTACACCAGCTAGTACTTCGTCCCAACTTTGGTAACGAGTTTCGTAGCTTTTTTCCATCATATAATAAATTAATTGAGAAGTGAGTTCGCTGACCTTTCTATTTACAGTACAAGCAAGTGGAGCAGGTTCGTTAAGGATCTTGTCGACAAGTGAGTCAACATCTTCAGCGAAAAATGGGTAGTCACCAGTCAGCAAGTGGAAGCAAGTAACCCCCATAGAGTATATGTCTGAGCGACAATCTAAACCGGTGTTTTGAGTGATGTTTACTGGATCCATGAAAAGCGGCGAACCAAGAGCTTTTTCGTCAGCATTATAAAACTTTTGTTTAGCCATACCCCAATCGATAATGGTCAGATTGTTCGAACTATCCATCATGAGGTTACCAGGCTTTAAGTCACGGTGACGTATGCCAAACTTCTTCCAAGCATAGTCTAGGCCATCTGCCGTTTGTCTTAAGATGGAGAGAACTATATCCTCAGGGAAGTAAACGTTGCGCTCCATGATGAAGTCTAGACACTCACCTTCAACATACTCCATAGCTAAGTAGTAAACGCCGTAGTACTCGCCGCAACCGAGAGTTCCGACGATGTTGTCATGGCGGAAAAAACTGAGGAGGTCACATTCTTGTTTGAAAAGTTTTACACCATCTTCAGAAGCAAGCTGACTGTTCAAAAGTTTGAGAGCTACTTTTTGCTTTGTCTCAACATTGTGAGCCATATAAACTTCGCCCATGGAACCGTGGCTTATCCAGCCATCAATCATGTATTCAGCGATGACTTGGCCAACACCAAAAGATGGATCAGGGAAAGTTATTTCTTCTTTGCAACCAGGGCATGGCTTTAAGCGACCGTAGTCTTGAGACGCTGCTCGAAGCTTACGACCACAGAGTTCACAAAAAAACGGCAGCCAATCCTGAGCTTGTCCTGGTTTGACAGCTTTTGAAATGGTAAAGTTTTTTTTGCGAATCTTCATTAAATATTAAGCCTTTTATTTGGAAGAAAGTTGACTCATTCTGTATTCGTCTAAAGCTTTTTTCTTATCGATAAGCTTAGCTACCGCAGTATCCTGGTCAGGATAAGTTTCTAAGTCCCAAAACTCACCTTTTAGATCCATGGTTGTGCGCCACTTTCCTTCAGACTCTTCAAGAACTAGGCCAGCAGGAATGTTACGCCATGTGACGCTTGTGCATTCTTTGCTTTTGACTGTTTTGGTAACTAATATTATCTCACTCATAGCTAAGAAATATGCTGCAATTTGTTGTTTTCACAAGTGAACAATGTCAAAGATGTCAAAAATATCAATTTAATCGTAGTCTGGGAAGACCGACAGCTTGGCTTCGATGAATTTTGAGTGAGGTACTTTGAGGTGAGAGGATATCTCACGAATGATCTCTATTTCGTCGTGACAGGTACCTTCAGAAGCAGCCGCAGCTCGGAATAAAATAAGCAGGAAGTCACAACGTTCTTCAAATTCGGTGATTTCAAAGTAACTTCTGCATAAGTGGCTAAAGTCCAAGCCTCTCGCTGTTCTGTTAAAAGCAGCTTCGATAAGTATGGTAGCTTCTTCTTCAGAAAGGTTACCAATTTCCTGTAGCCTTGCCGCAACTTCGGTAATTTCTTTTTTGCTTGGCTCTCCATCTTGGTGACAGACTTTTGCCAGTAAACCTGCTTTTAAACAAAGTTTTCTAAGTGTGAAGTCGTCGATGGTAAAGTGGTCATGCTTGTCGTCGTGATGAACTTGGTAATAGATAGTGTTTTTTACCCAGTCTTGGAAAAGCTTTTCGCGCTTAGGAACATCCTGGCTTTTAAATGAAAGACTTTTCTTGAAAAAGCTACCGATGATTGCAACAGGATTGGTCTTTTTATCTTCCAAAGCTTGTTCAACTTTAGCAATAAACTCTTCTTCTTCAGGAGTTGCAGCTCCATCTGCTTCGATGAGAGCGTGAAGAGTATTTTTAACCATCAGCTTATCTGCACTAGTGACTATGGCAGTAATGACCTCTTTTAACAGCTTGGCAGTCTCTTCCTCTTTGATTGGCGAGTCCATGTAAAGTTCGAGTATTTGCCAGTCTTCACCAGTGATCCCTGGTAAGTTGAAAATAAGGTCTTTGAGAATGTTTATTTCATCAACTTGAACGTCACCATCTGCCCAAGCTGCAGCAACGAGAAGTTTAGCTAATTTGAATTCTAAGCTGTTTTGCATGATTGTCCCTAAAAATTTTTAGCAATATGGCAGGTCGGTGCTTATAAATCAACTAGGTATGGAGAAAGTGTGGTTTCTAAGCGAAAAACCTAATGGTCACTTTGTACTTTTGGTTGATGTTTGAATTGACCTTGTTGTAATGTTGACGGTGTATTCAGTGAACTTCTCAATCAACTTTTTCTTTAATTCTTTGAACTCTTTTTCAGAAGTTTCACCATAGATATATGCCTGACCGTTGGATTGCTCCTGAACTTTTAGGCGAGTTAGGTTTAACTCGTCTAAAGTATTTTGAATGATAAGACTCTCTTCTAGAAATGTTTCTTGCTTTATACTATTCTCACCTCTCATGAAACCGACCTGATATGAGATGAATATAAGGAAGAAGGAGCTGAAAATGATTGTCTTCATTTAGCTATCAACTGTTCTATTTCTTGAGCAACCTTTTGAGCTAAGTATTTATAGCCATCTAGAGTGTAGTGGACGTCGCCTTTTGCCTTCTGAATCTCGTTGAGTTTGAGAAGAGCGTGGGCATGAAGCTGATTTATCTTAACGTCATTGGCTGTCATTATTTTTTCAGCAACTTTATTGTAAGCTATTTCGTCACCTAACTTGCGACCAGCTTCATGTTCTGGAATAGGAGTCGTTTCACACCAGATAAGCTTGGCTTTGGTATTTTTCAGCTTGGTGATGATTTGTTCTAGGTTCTTCTTATATTCTTCGGGGGTCGCGGTTAGAGTGCCATTTAATTTATCGCGATGTCCTTGAGTTTTTGACTTTGGATTTCTGTAGCAGACATCCCACAACCCCCAGTTGAAGTGAATAATGTCCCATTTAGTTTTCCCCAACCATTTATCGAGATGTTGAAGTCCATAAGCAGAGTATCTACCGTTAGTCTTTATGCGAAAGATGTCAGCTTTTCCTTTTAACATCTTTCTGACCTCAACGGTATAGCCGATAGATATGGAGTCACCGATTAGTAAAATATTTGGAAGCTCAGGGTTATCTACTGGGTTAGTAAAAGCGTTGGAGTACTCCTTGCCAGTGTAGAGCTCGTTTTTACTTTCTAGTTTCTCTTTGCAGAAAATGTATGGAGTGAGAATAAGGCAGAGTGCGATGATTAATTTTTTCATAGTTTTACCCAAATTACAGGATCTGTCATAGAGCAAAAGCAATACTCAATAAATCCTTTTTGATTATTATCTTCATAACTAACAGCATAGCACTTACCTGGAATTTTAGGGAAGTCTTTAAATGCATTTCGATAAGGCCGGATTCTTAATACACGAAAGCCTTTTAATTCTAAATCTTTGCGGATGTTTAGATGGTCTCTTTTCTTGATGTAGGGCAGGGTGATTAAGGCTGCGATGCCTAGGGATATCCAAATGATTATCTCAATGTTTTCTGAAACGGTTGTTGTAAAGTTCATGACATCTTTTTAATTTTTCTGTAATTCACTACTAAACATCTAAAAATAAATGACTCAGAGTTGTTACTCGTGTATCTCATTTTAAAGTAGTTTAACTTTTAAATTTATATACGGGTTTTTTATGGGGCAGTTTATTCAATCACCAGAAGGTAAGAAGTTTTATATTTCAGAGAAAGGAAAAGCTAAACTGTTTATTTTTCCTAAAAGTTTTTCATTCTATTATCCTTTACTGATCATTGCAGCTGTCGTATCAACGATATTCTTTTGGAGCGATATCCAAGGTTTTTTTACAATGGGATCAAAAGGTTCTAGTAAAATGAATTTAATTATTTGGGCATGTTTAGTATTTGGAGCCTTTACCTCAATAGCTGGTTGGTTTGGACATGCTGAAGTTGCAGTACATAAGAATCGTATTGCATGGTACACGAAACTTTGGATGTTTGAGGTGTTTAAAGTGGAAGTGAAATATAAGGACATGGACGGTTGTGAATTAAGTCCTGAGAATGAGCTAAAGGTTTTTAGTAAAAGCCTAACTCACGGTCATTTTGAAATTGAGTCTGACGGTGAAGGTCTCTGGCTACATGAAGTATTGAACGAAGCTTCAGAAAACTCTTTGCCAGGGATGTTGAGCTAATTACCGGAAATTTTTAGAAAAGCACCGATCATAGTATTCCCAAAATATCCTTACAGCTTTATCCTCGTACCGATCCTGAATATAGTCAAAAGGATATTGGCTTGGGGTGACGTTATTTTTTATCCATTCTAGAAACTCTGTAAATTCCGGTGACTCCTCAGTGAAGTACAAGCCTTTGATGAAAGAGATGAGAGCGACAAAAGATTTTTTATTGTTTGGACCGAGATAAACTTGAGGTTCTTCTCTTAAGGTCACTGCTAAGTCATGAAAGCTTTTAGGTTGTGAAATCATTTTAGTTTTGAGGTTCCCTTTTTTGATTTCCTTGGAGTGATCTTAACATTTTTAAGCCTTTTCTTAATTTTCTTAAATTGCCTTTTCCTACGTTTATTTTCTTTTAAATCTTGTTCTGCCTGTAGTTCATTAACAAGAGTTTGTAAGAATTGATAGTCTTGCATATTTACCCTCAATTTTCCCTTACGGTATCATCAATTAATAAGCCTGCGCATTATTTTTGTGAGGCTATTTTATCATGGCCGGTTCTTTTGAAGGTACAGAAAGAGAATTGTGGGTTATGCGGTCTTTAAAGCTTCCGACTTTCTCGCATAGCCTTTTGCTCTTTTTTGCGTTTTTTAGCTTTAATGAATAAGTGAACTCGGTAGATGGCTAAAAGAAAAAAGGCTAGGAAAACGTATTTGAGGTTTTTTTGTTTTTTCCCTTTTTCTTGATCGGCTAAGTTTTGCTGTTCATTGGAAAGCTCTTGGACTTGGGTATTTTCGGTAATGGGCTTGCCTGTATCTTGAGCCAAAAGGTTTGGAGCAAAGCTTAGTATTGTGATGAGAATAAGATTTTTAATGATGTTCATATGAGAAAGTTTTTAGTCTCTGAATTCTTTTAGAAAAGTCATAGTGTGGTCACCTGGACATGAAGTATTGCCAAGTTCTCGATGTGCGAAGATATTCTTTTCGTCGATGTTATATTTTTCTTGAAGGGCTTCAATTAGCGAAGCAAGAGATTCTTTCTGAGCTTTTGAAAGTTGATGCTTGTTTAGGTCGCCCAGTATAGCGATGCCGATATTTCCTTTATTGTGATTTCGGACATGGGCACCTTGGAAGTTGAGGAGTCTACCTTCGTAGATCTTGCCATCTTTACCGAGAATAAAGTGGTAGCCTATGTCAGCCCAAGCTTTGTCTTTTTGATGGTACTTTTGGATAGTCTTTATGAAGTGAATGTCGTTTCGTTTGTTGTCTTCTTGTTTCTCGGTTGTGTGATGAACGGTGATTTTATTTAAACTACCAGCGGGATTCATTTTTTTGCTTTGGTTTGCGCCCCAAATATTCCGTTCAAGGATATCTATTTGCTGTAGCTTTTGTCCATGTTTGAGTTTATTAACACCAGGTAGAAGAAGTATTTGGCCAGACGAGATTTTATTTGACTCCAAAGCGTTGAATTCGATAATCGTTTCGGAACTTATATCCGCATCTTTCGCAATCGATTGAAGATTGTCACCAGACTTGACGATATAGACAAAAGGTTTGGTGCTGACGGTACTTGTTTGACAAGAAAGCAGCAGACAGTAAGAGACGACAATAAGCAGGAATGATAACGAGGCAATGATTCTTCGCATAAGTTTCATTTTCTTTATCTGATGTTCCTGAACTTGCATAGTGTTGAGTAAGCTTCACTTATCTGTTTAAATTTTTGTTCAGTCAGTTGTCTGACTCCTTCAGAAACGTTTTGTGCCGCGAGTCTGTCAGGGTGATAATCTTTAGAAAGCTGGCGATAAGCTTTCTTCAGTTCATCATTGCTACAGTCGGGCGAACAACTTAGTATCTTGTAAAGTGGATCGACCTCTGGAAGACAATCTCTCCTGATACTTTCATAAGCTTGAGCATTTAGTTCGAAGTTTTTAAGGCAAGTCAATAATAGGGCATCTTCAGCAGGGTGGAGTAATCCATCAGATAAAGCTACAGCTAAAAGCATTTCAAAAGTTTGAGCTAGGGTTGTCGGATCATGCTGATATGCCTTGGTGAACTCCAAACAAACAGGTTCGAAAGGAAGATCGTTATTTTTTGCTTCATTAAAAAGACGCGTCGCTTTTTTGCGAGATTCCGCATTTAGATTGAGATGCTCCAGCATAAAAGTCTTGATAGTTTTGACTTCTTCTTCAGAAACAAAACCATCTGCTTTGGCAACTTTGGCAAACATAAAGAAAGTGCTTTCGAATAAGATTCGGCGGCGTTCTTCCGGAGCCATAGGTGTCGGCTCCTTTTTTTCTTGCTTTACAGTTTTGCCTGTTTTATTGTCATAGTAGTGCCCAAAAGAGGCACCTGCTACAGCTCCGGCGGGGCCAAAGATAGCTCCAAGGCTACCGCCGATGATTTTACCGTACCAAGACATTAGGCATTTATTCCACAGTGTCTAAGAAGAGCATCGACTTTCGGTGCGCGGCCTCTAAAAGCTTTGAATAACTCAGCAGCTTCGCTTGAACCACCTTTTCGCAAGATATGTTCAAGGAACTCTTCACCTGTTTGGCAATTGAAAATACCAGTTTCTTCAAACTTTGAAAAAGCATCTGCAGACAAAACTTCCGCCCATTTATAAGAGTAGTATCCTGCAGAGTAACCACCAGCAAAGATGTGGCTGAAGCCATGTTGAAAACGATTGAATTCTGGTGTTTGAGCTACAGAAGTCAACTCTCGAACCTCATCTAGTAGTTCTTGGATGCCTTTGTAAGAACTGGTGCCATACTCAGTGTGTAGTCTGAAGTCAAAAAGAGCGAACTGAAGTTGTCGCATCATTGCCGTAGCTGAATTAAAGTTCTTAGCTGCAAGTAGTCGAGAAATAAGCTCGTCTGGAATAGTCTCACCAGTTTCGAAATGCTCGGCGATCATGTCCAAACTTTCTTTTTGCCAGCACCAGTTTTCAAGGAATTGACTTGGAAGTTCAACTGCATCCCATGCAACGCCATTTATTCCAGAAACTGCCAGGACATTTACTTCAGTTAGCATGTGGTGTATACCGTGGCCAAACTCATGGAAAAGAGTTGTGACTTCATTATGCGTGAGCAGTGCTGGTTTATCGCCAACTGGTCCAGTGAAGTTACAGACTAAGTAGGCAACCGGTAGTTGTTGAGACCCTTTATAAGTCATGCGAGGTCGGCAGTCATCCATCCATGCACCACCGCGTTTATGAGCACGAGCAAACAAGTCGAGATAGAAACTAGCGATGTGCTGACCGTCTTTGAAAATCTTGTAAAAGCGGACGTCTTTATGCCAAGAGTCAAAGTCACTTATCTGTTTAACTATTATGCCAAAGAGTTTATTGACGATGTTGAACATGCCATTGACAACTTTGTCAGCGGAAAAGTAAGGTCGAAGTTCTTCTTGTGAGATGTCGAACTTATGTTGACGAAGTTTTTCTGCGACAAAACCGCCATCCCAAGCTTCAAAGCTATCTAGTCCGAGTTCTTCTTTGGCAAATGCAACCAACTCGTCGTATTCAGCTTTAGCTTGTGGAAAAGACTTTTCAGCAAGGTCATTCAGGAAACCTAGAACTTCGTCGGTAGATGAGGCCATTTTTGTGGCAATTGAAAGTTCAGAGTAGTTATTGAAGTCAAGTAACTTTGCTAGCTCAAGTTTCAACTCTAGAAGTTCTTCCATGATTTTCGAGTTATCGAATTTACCTGCGCTTGGACCTTGATCTGAAGCTCGTGTGCAGAAAGCCGTGTAAACTTCTTTTCTTAGTTCGCGATTTTCACAATAAGTAAGGATTGGAAAGAATGAAGGATAATCGAGAGTGAAGTAGTAGCCTTCAAGTTCTTTTTCTTTAGCAGCCTCACGAGCCGATTCAAGAGAGCTCTCAGGAATACCTTTGAGTTCGTCTTTATCTAAAATATTTTTACTCCACGCCATAGTTGCGTCGAGGACATTATTTGAAAATTTACTAGAAAGTTCAGATAGCTTCTTTTTGAGTTCTCCAAATTTTTTCTGCTTGTCTTCAGGTAGAGCAATTCCAGAAAGTTTAAAGTCTCGAAGGTTATTATCGATAGCTTGCTTTTGGGCTTGAGAGTAAATTTTGTACTCTGCACTATCTTTGAGTTTAACGTAAGCTTCATAGAGCTCTTTGTTTTGACCCATCTCGGTGCTGAGTTCAGAAAGCATAGGTAGACACTTTTCATAAGCTTCGCGAAGTTCGGGGCTGTTCACGACAGAGTTCATATGGCCAACAGGAGAAAAAGCTTTGTTGAGTTTATTTGAGACTTCATCCATAGGTTGGATAAAGTTTTCCCATGTTGGAGTTGATTCTTCGGAGAGCTTTTGCGCAACGAAGTCTTTATTTTCTTGAATCAGACTTTCGATTGCAGGGACGATGTGCTCAACTTTAATTGATTGAAAGGGTGGGAGAGTTGTGTCTTCTAGTAAAGGATTGCTCATTCGTTATTCCTAAAGATAATTAGTTGCTTTTAGTTAAGAATAATTTACTTTGGGGGAAGTTCCATTACTTGCAGAAAATATCAAAAGCTGCTTTATAGTGAAAAGTCGAATAAAAGAACATTTAAGGGATGGGGTAAATGGCCGAATTTGATGACTTAGTCTCAGTGGTTGAAGATGATAAGCAAAGTTCATACAAGCGCAAACAGGCTTTGACGGACTTAATAAAAAATTTCAAAGATGAAGAGAAAACCTTTTCGGTCCTAGAAAAAGTTTTTCAAACAAATGACAGTTTTATGCTTCGTGAAGCAGTTTCCTCTTTTAAAAACATAGAAGCGTCCGAACAACACTTGGTGATTTTAAGAGGCTTACTGGATAAGGACGACGATTACCTTAAGAAGGATGTTATTCAAATTTTGGGTGACTCTGGTAACGCTAGTGACCTAGAGATGATTAAAGCTTACACAGAAGAAAGTTCTTACTCTGTAAGTTATGCTGCCAAACAGGCTCTAGAGAAGCTCGAAGAACGCCTTGCTCATGTTGAAGAAGTAGTAGAGCCAGAAGTCGTGGTTGTAGAAGCACCTGAAATATTTGAAGAAGAACCAGAAGCCGTTCTCGAAGAAACTTCAGAGCCAGAACTTATTGCCGAAGAAGCTTCAGTTATTGATGAGGACCCTATTGTTCATAAAGTTTCTAAAACTGTAGAAACTTCAGCTGAAACCGAAAAGCCTCAAGAAGATTTACGAAATGAGAAACGAGAGTCGCTACATGACAACTCCATCTTTAAAGACAAAACAATTTCAGCAGTTTATCAAGAGTACGAAAAAGAATCTACAGTCGAGTTTAGTGAACAAGTTCCAGCATTTTTTACAAATTCCACAACCGTAAATGAAAGTGCTCTTAAGAAGTTTTTTGGGAGTAGCTTTCAGTCTGCACTAGCTCTCTACAATCAATTAGATTCACATCAACAGCAATTGCCCAGTTTAGAAAATAAGCTCTCTGAGATTCGTCGTCAATTGACATTTTTAGAAGCAGATAAAGCCGATGACGTAGAGTTGTCGGAGACTACTGTGAAAGACACCGCGAAAGATACTGAAGAATTGAAGTGGCAGATTAAGAAATGTGAAGTGGATCTTAAGGATATTGAGACTGAAAATAACAGTTTCTTCAAAAGCTTTTTCAATTCGCTATCTCAAGATAAACAAGAAAAGATAGACTCAGAAAAGAGAGAGTTAGAGAAAACTCTAAAGTCTCTAAAAGAGGAACTCGACGAGTCAGAAATGTCATTGCTCGAAGATCAGACAGAAGTTCAACAACTTATGCAGCCATTTTTAGTTCTTCAGAAAGAATTGGAGACTGCTGAGCACGCCAGAGACTCATGTTTAGAGAAGCTTTCCTCTGTAGATCAAGAAATAAATAATCACTACGTTCGTTATGTTTTTGAAACTGAGGAGTTAGAAAAGTCTCTAAATTTCTTAGGCGCTAAAACTCCGGTTTTTGAGTCGATTTTAAAGAAGCTATCAGTTCTGAAAGTTCAGATTGAACAGTCCGAGTCACTGCTAGAAATAGAAAACGTTAAATTGAAGTCTGCGAAAGACTCTACTTTAGAGAAAATAAATGCTTTAGGAAGCGCTATAGAAAAAGGTTTCCAAACAGTTAAAAGACCAAACAAAACTAAAGTCGATATACGGGCCAATATTGGTTTTAAAGAAGAGTCGTCTTTTTTTGGTGGGTACTCAAATGCGAGTGGAACGGCCAACGGTTCGGGTATGGCAACCTTACAGTATGACATTGTCGATACGACTTGGATGGAAGTTGCCGAGTTACCATCTCGTCTTGAGGCTTATGAAAGTGGCTTTTCTGAATTGGGACAGCTCTCTGGAAAAATAGAGCTCATCGATAAAACTTGTCGCAGTCAACAAATACAGTTTCGTCAGTATGTCGATTACATCCGTTTAATGGTAGAGAGTGCGAATGGATAGAGTTTCTAAAAATCTTAGAATATTTTTCGGGCCTCAAGCAACTCTAGTTTGGAGCTTTTTGCGAGATATCCAACGAGCCGAAAGAAGTATAGAGATCTATCAAAAAATGATCAAATCTTTGGAGACTGACCTCACCGAAGAAGAAGGTAAACGAGGCGAGCTTGTTCGTTTACGCAGTAATGAATTGACCGATGCGAAAGAAGCTTTGGAAGAGAAAGAAGGGATACATAAAAAATACTTTGCGGAAGTTTTAGAGTACGAGTCTCAAGTTAAAGATATTTGGTGTTGTCTGGCGACGACAGTTCGTTCTTTTTTTGGTAAATCTAAGTCTGTCGATGAAATAAAAGACCTTCTTGCTAATAAGCGAACAGATCTTGAGAATGTTGACGATAAGATCAAAAATCTTCGTGAAGACTTCTCCCAGGCTATTTACCAACAAGCAGCTGCGATTGACCCTATTCGCGATATTCGTTTTGCCATTGAGCATTTGGAAAAAGAGATAGCGAATTGCCGAGAAAGAATTAGTAAGATCTATGAGCAAATTGATCAGAAACTTAGATTTATCTGCGAAGCTTTATCGCCGGTCAATTTTCAATTGTTGTTGGACATGGGCTTAAGTTTAAAAGATCCAGTTAAATTTTTAGATGACGCTCAAAACTTGTCAATCGAACAGGCTGAGACCTGTGAAAATAAAGAAGAACAAAGCTTTGACCTTTCAGTAAGTGTACTTCGCGGCATGCGTGACGAAGTGACTTCCGTTAGTAAAAACGTAAAACTTGAAGGGGCCGGACACCATCACCGTAAAGTACGGTCAGGTGACAGTAAGAGTTGGAAGAAAAGAGACGTCTCATTTGCAGGCACAATCGAGGTTTTTTCAAGTGTCAAGCATCGAGTTTGGTCTTCGACTACTTGCTCTGCCGAGCTACAAAGCAGCGCGGAACATTTCTTTACAAAAGGTTATAAACAGGCGATGAGTACCGAGCTGCCAATTCCGACATCTGAAAGAAACTCTTCTAGAGTGTCAACAAAAGACCTACTTCACCAGCTCATATAAGCTCCTCTTTAGCTCTTTTTTTTCTTCACTCCTTGTAATTGCTGTGAAAGTGATTATCAATCTAGGAAAGTTAAATGAGTCAAAAAAAGTCTTATTTATTTAAGCTGAGGTAAATTAATGTTCAAGATAAATAAAAAAGTAGAGTATGCCATGATGGCGCTCAGGCACATTTATTTGAAAGAATCCACTGAACTTACTTCTGTTAAAGAGATATGCGAAAAGTATGGGACTCCTTTTGATGTTACCTCCAGATCTATGCAAAAAATGGTTACTGGTGGTGTTCTAAAGTCTGAAAAGGGAGCTCATGGTGGATATTCATTACGAATGGACCTAGCCGAAATAAATTTTCTAGATTTCATGGAGATGGTTGTGGAACCTCTCAGTCTAGTCAATTGTGTTCAAAGTGAGAGTAACTGCTCTATGGCCTCATCGTGTAATATCATTCCGCCATTAGTGAATTTAAACAAAAGAATGCGTGACTTTTTTAGTACTATCAGCCTCAAAGAGGTTATGGATTATGAAAGTCGCTGCCCTGAAAAGGAGGGATCCTGCTAGAACAGGATTTTAGAATTTATGGAAATAATGAGACACGCTTTAAGCCAAGATAAGTATGGCTTTGTTACAGACATCGAAGGTGATGTAGCTCCAAAAGGTCTCAATGAAGACATCATCCGATTAATTTCTTCTAAAAAAGAAGAGCCGGAGTGGATGTTGGAATTTAGATTAAAAGCTTTTGAAAGATGGCAAAAAATGGACGAGCCTACTTGGGCTCATGTCAGTTATCCACCAATTGATTTTCAAGACATCCGTTACTACTCGGCTCCAAAAAGCAAAGAGCAGGAGTCTGGTGATAAACCTGAAAGTTTAGATGAGGTAGACCCAGAGCTTATAAAGACATTTGATAAACTTGGTATACCAGTAACCGAACAAAAGAGGCTTGCAGGCGTTGCGGTAGATGCAGTCTTTGATTCAGTTTCAGTTGGTACAACTCACCAAGCAGAACTTGAAAAACACGGTGTTATTTTTTGTTCCATGTCTGAGGCGATCAAGGACCACCCAGAACTTGTTAAAAAATATTTGGCAAGTGTGGTTCCAGTACAAGACAACTTTTACTCAGCGTTAAACTCAGCTGTTTTTACAGATGGATCATTTTGTTTCATCCCTAAAGGCGTTCGTTGTCCTCTAGATCTTTCTACATATTTCCGTATAAATGCTGCAGAAACTGGTCAGTTCGAGAGAACTCTGATCGTTGCCGAAGAAAGTAGTTTTGTGAACTACCTCGAAGGTTGCACAGCACCTATGCGAGACGAAAATCAATTGCACGCTGCTGTCGTTGAAATAGTTGCTTTGGACAATGCAGAAGTAAACTACTCAACAGTTCAGAACTGGTACGCTGGCGATGAAAACGGCGTGGGTGGTATCTACAACTTCGTTACTAAACGCGGTGTTTGTGAAGGTTACAATTCTAAAATTTCTTGGACTCAAGTAGAAGCTGGCTCAGCTATAACCTGGAAGTACCCTAGTGTTGTTCTTAAAGGAGACAACTCAACTGGTGAGTTTTACTCTGTTGCATTGACGAACAATCGCATGCAAGCGGACACTGGTACGAAAATGATCCACCTCGGTAAAAATACGAGTAGTACGATTATCTCTAAAGGTATATCTGCAGATAATTCTTCAAATGCTTACCGTGGTCTTGTGAAAATTGCGGCAGGAGCGGAAAATGCTCGTAATTATTCACAGTGCGATTCTCTACTTGTTGGAGATAAATGCAGCGCGTCAACTTTCCCTTACCTTGAGTGCTCAAACAGTTCTGCGACTATCGAGCATGAGGCATCTACGTCTAAAATAAATGCAGATCAGATCTTCTATCTTCAATCTAGAGGGATAGATGTCGAAGGTGCCATTTCACTACTAGTCAATGGCTTCTGTAAAGAAGTATTTAAGGAACTACCGATGGAGTTTTCAGTCGAAGCCGTCAAACTCCTAGAAATGAAACTAGAAAACAGTATCGGATAAATTTACCTACAGGAAATCAATATGTTAAAAGTTAGTAACCTTACAGCACAAGTTGCAGATAAAGAAATTTTAAGAGGCATAAACCTTACCGTCAATCCTGGTGAAGTTCATGCAATCATGGGACCAAACGGTTCTGGCAAAAGTACACTTTCTAAAGTTATCACAGGTCACCCAGACTATGAAGTAACTGGTGGTTCAGTTGATTTTGAAGTGAACTTCAAAGAGAAGAACCTTTTAGAACTTGAGCCAGAAGAGAGAGCGCGTGAAGGTGTTTTTCTTAGTTTTCAGTACCCAGTTGAAATCCCTGGTGTAAGTAACACAGTTTTCCTAAGAGCAGCTTACAACGCTATCTGTCGTCACCAAGGCGCAGAAGAAATGGACCCTATGGACTTTAACGAGTTTATCAAAGACAAGATGGAGCTTCTGAAAATGAAAGAATCCATGCTTAGTCGTCCAGTAAATGTTGACTTCTCAGGTGGTGAAAAGAAGAGAAACGAAATCCTTCAAATGGCCGTCCTAAATCCTCGTCTTGCTTTTCTTGATGAAACTGACTCAGGTCTAGACGTCGACTCTATGAAGATCGTTGCTAACGGTATAAATACTTTGAAAAATAAGCATAATAGCTTCGTTTTAGTAACGCACTATCAGAGACTGCTCGACTATGTAGTACCTGACTTTGTTCATATCCTTTATGATGGAAAAATTATTAAGACTGGTGATAAGTCCCTTGCCCTCGAGATCGAGGAAAAGGGATACGACTGGCTCATAGGTTAGGAGTGAGTTTAGTGAGTAAATTATCATTACCAGCTGGTGAATTCATCAGCGACTTAAAAATCGAAGCTTCAGGGCAACAATGGTTAGATGACCTACGCTCTCAAGCTTTAAGTGATGTTCAAGCTAGTGGATTCCCAACTCAGAAAGTTGAAGAGTGGAAGTACACAAATATTGCTGGACTTCTTAAAGGTCTATTTTCTTTTGCTGAAACCGAAAGTGAAGTAGAAGCACCACTCATTTCAGGAACATACTCTTTAGTATTTACTGACGGTATATTCTCAGAAAGCCTTTCAAACTTGCCTGAAGGTTTTGAAATAAAGCCTCTTTCTAAAGCAATAGTTGAAAATGCTGAAGAAGTTGAGAAGATCATCGGTCAGTCTGCGATCGACAGTGCTTTTACAAACCTGAATAAAGCAAATGTTCAAGAAGGCGTCTTTGTAAAACTTGAAGCTAAGCAAGAGTTGGATCAGCCGCTACACATTCTTTACATTGGTGCGACTCAAGGCATGGCTTCTATGCCGAGAAATATCATTTCTCTTGGTCAAAGCGCAAGTGCTGAGATTCTTGAAGACTATATCACACTTGGTGACGAAGTTGTCTTCTCAAACTCTGTGACTGACATACAGCTAGCGAAAAATGCCGAGCTAAATTACACCAAAAACCAAGCTCAAAATGACGAGTCTTTCCACATAGGTTCTGTAAATGTATCTCAGGAAAGAGACAGTCGTTTTAACTCAGTAGTTTTGGCAAATGGTTCTAAAGTTTCTCGTAACTATCTCGATACAGCTTTAAATGACGAAAATGCTTTTGCAGGTCTTCAAGGTTTGTATGCTATTCGAAATAATCAGCTAGCTGACAATCATACAGCGATAAATCACAACAGTGCTCGAACTTATAGTGACCAGCTTTATAAAGGCATACTAGACGATCGCAGCCGTGGTGTTTTTAACGGTAAAGTTTTCATTGCTAGAGATGCTCAGCAAGTTGACTCCTCACAGATGAACAAAAACTTGCTTTTGAGTCAGAGTGCTCGTGTAGATACTAAGCCTGAGCTTGATGTCTATGCAGATGACGTAAAAGCCGCTCACGGAGCAGCCATCGGTCAGTTAAATGACGATGAGCTTTTCTACATCCAGAGTCGTTGTATCTCAAAAGAAGCTGCTATGGCAATGCTCGTTCATGGTCACATGGAAGAGATAATCGCCAAAGTGAAAAGTGAAGCTATCCGTCAGTATCTCGACGAACTTTACTTAACTCTTTTCGATAAATAAGTTTTTGGAATTTCGCATTTCGGTGCAAAAATAAAGTTCCTTTTTAAAGCCTGAAAGTTAACTCTTTTAGGCTTTTTTGTTTTATCGATAGATGAGAATAGATTAGTGAAAATATTAAAGGGTGAAGATGGCTAAATTAAGTTTAAAGAAAAAGATAATCGTTGTATTTATCATCCTTATGATTGGTCTTTTCATCAATTCTTTCGTTCCTAAGTATGATCTTGCTAAAGTTGATAAAATACTTCTAGCTGAATGTGAAGGAGTGACGAGGCTTAGTGCAGATACTTATTTGGATGGCGGCAGTCTTGGAATCAAACTTTATAAAAATGGTATTTTTACAAATGAAGTTTTCATTCCTCATAACAATGATTTTGAAAAGTTTATAATCATCAAGGATGTAAATAGTCTCTATGGTAATAACGCTATTATTCCTCAGAAAAAACCGTTGAATCAAGACTCTAAGGAGTATCTGATTGCATTGATCAAAGAAGTAGGAAACACTGATGGCTTTGAAAATAGTGTATTGGTCAGTTTAGGAGACAGTAAAGCTACTTATTACGTAAGAGGAATCCTTAGGTATTTTCGTTAATACCTTACTTCACGCCTTTGCATCTCTGCGAGATAATCCCATTCTTAATTTTAGAGAGATAAAATAATCTCACGCAGAGCCGCTGAGGCACAGAGAAAGGCTATTTAAGAGCCTATATTTAGAAATGTGGTAAATCTTTTTAGATTACTTCTTTCTCCGCGTCTTTCCGCCTCTGCGTGTAAATAAGCTTTTGAGTTTCCATACTGAGAGACTCAAAGACTCACACAGAAATACTGAGAGATGTATTATAAAAACTATTTTTGGTCTTGGATCAACTTAAACATTTCTTCAGCATAGAGCTCACCCGTTTTAACCATGCCTTTCGTATCAAAGTGAACATTGTCAGGGCCAGTTGAGATGTGATCGAGATCGACTGATTTGTAGAACTTATACTTAAGCTTGTCTTGAGCTTCTCTGACGATGTCGATATAAGGTTTTACCTTTCTATAGGCTTCGGGAGTTGGAGATGTCCCACAGCGCCCGCAGAGGACTTTTAATTCTGGAGCATTACAATCCTCTTGGAAGTTGGTGATAAGCTTTCGAAAATTCTTTTCATAGGCAATCGCATCTTTCTTGCGCTTGGCATCTGCACCACCGTGAACCCAGATTATTCCGAGGACTTTAATGTTCTTTTCTTTAGTTGCTTTTTTGTATAAGTTTATCGTTTTGTGATAAAGAGACTTTGGGTTATTTCGATTCCATTGAGTGTGAAGATTTGTACCGCCAATACTAAACTTGATAATGCCAATTTGAGTTTGCATGAGCTTTTGCATTTCATAGGCAAAGCTTATTTCTGGTCCGAAACCCTGCTTTTCTGTTTCGCTAGGTTTAAGAGCTTTCCACCCTTTTTTAGAGTGATAGAAGAGTGCATCTTTTTGTGCAGGAGTTAAGTGCTTAGGTAACTTAGAAATAAGACTTCTTTTGCCCACCATATTACTCTGACCAACTAAGATAAAAACAGGAAGAGGTTCTTTCTCTGTAGCACTTAGGCTCGTCGAGATAAAAAGAAAAGAGAGCAAGATGTATTTCACGAAGTTCAACCTTATAAGTTTCGATATTTTTAGCATCTATTGATACATGAATAATAGTACAGTTTGAGGAATCCCACGAGCAAGTGACTCTACCTTTATCTGAATTTGAATCACTTCATACTGATAATCGAGTATGCTATTCGATGAAATTAAGAGTTTACTTTTGTCTTTTCCTCTTCTAAAGTATTCGATGAAAATTCTACTACTTTTACTCATTCTTTTAGCGACGGCATGCAAACCTTCTCAAGTCGAGCCCGATCAAAAATCTAGTGCTCGTAAAAAAGTGAAAGTGGCTGCAATACAGTGTTTCTCGGCTATGGGGAAGATCCAAGAAAACCGTGAGAGCTTAACTCAACTTATTCATGAATCAGTGTCGAAAGGCGCCAAGATTATTGTCTTGCCAGAAGCTGCAGTTACAGGTTATATGGACCCTATAAACGATATAACTTGGACAACAGGGAAAGAGACAGAAACAGAGTTAAGCATTCACAAAGCAGCCGAAAAAGTAGATGGCGAATCTATTCAATATTTTTCAGGTTTGGCTAAAGAATTAGCTGTTTACTTAACGATTCCATTCATAGAAAGTGCAGAAGGGGAATTTTATAACTCAGTAGTTTTAGCTAACCCAAAAGGCGAAATAGTAGCTCACCATCGCAAACAGGACTTGTGGAAGCATGGTGATAGCGGTTGGTGTTCGGAAGGAGAACTCGAAGCACAAGTCGTGGATACGGAATATGGTCGTTTAGGAATGATGATTTGTTACGATGTTCACTCTATGCCAGCTAAGTTGGCCGCTAAAAAGGTAGATATAGTTCTTTATTCTGTCGGTTGGTATGGCCCAAACACAGAGGATTGGTATAAAAATCGTTTTCCGAAGAAGGTGGTTGTTCCAAATAAATTCTCAGTCATTGCCGCGAATTGGTCTCAAGAGAAAGGCAAAGAGCCGTGGATTGGTTGTGGTTGGAGTAATGTTGTTTATAAAAATGGCGTAGTTTTAAGTATCAGCCCCAAAGAAACAGGTAGTGAAATAGTCTACGCCGACTTATTTATCGATTAATCCTTTTCAAAAAGATCGTTCATAGCTTCTTTAGAAAGATTCGCAACTGCGATTGCGGCTTTGCCTTTCTGAGAAATGACTATGTCTTGAGCTTTTATATACTTTGCTTTTGAGTAGAGCAAGAGAGTTCGAATAACAGTCAAGGCACTAGTTGTTTTCTTGGCGGTTTCCTCATCGAGACAATCTGTTTGGATTGAAATGTGAGTGGCATCATTTTGACCCGAGATGGTGATAAAACCCGTTTCAAAGAAATTAACTCCTTGAAAAAGACTGCCACCGTCTTCAGATGAAAGAATATAAATGGCCATATCAGCATCTTTACCACTAGTCATATACTTCTGCAAGGTCTTGTTATTTTGAATATTCTTCTCACCGCACTTTAAAGATGCTAAAACTTGTTTTAAAGGTCCACCGATACAGGTTTTTGGGCCAACTTGGCAAATAGCGATCTCTTGCTTTTTGTCGCGGATTGTATGAATGATGAGGTCATTGAATTTACTTTTGCCAAGTATGACTTCTTTATCTTTAGAAAAGTCTACCATGAAGTTTTTTACGAGCTTCTCTAAATCCGTGTTAGTTTTCATCTGGCTGATATAAAGTCCACCTTTTTCAGCTGTCGCTTTGGCAGAACCAGCGGCAAGGTAAAGAGTCTGGATGTCTTTAATTGGTAATATCTGTAGAGTTGGCTTTCGTTTTCTTTCGTAAAGGAGTCGGCTACCTAGGCCATTTATTTTTGTAGCTTTATCGATATCGACTTTTGCAATAACTTTAAAATCGGCAGGAATTAAACTAAAAGCTTGAGGGTCTGTGAAGTTTTTAGAACATGAGCTTATTAATAAAGTCAGAATACAGAGGACTGTTAGTTTCATTGTGCCGGCGAGTTTTTGATTAATATTGACAAATTGAAGTCGGCTAAAGCTTTCATGGAATTCGGCGTTAAGATGGAAAAAGGTGCTTTTTGTGAGTTCGCAAACCAGATAACGGTGATCTCGTCACCAGAAAGTTGTCTTTCTTTCAAGAAGCCTTTTTTGAAGGAAAGCTTACTTAAAAGAACATCAATATGAGCATTTAGATCATCGCTTGAGCATATAGTCTTTGTCTCAAATCCAAAGTATGAGTGTGGCGGTGGCGGTTGTTGTCTAGCTGCGTTAGGCAAGCTCAGGCCTTCGGCCAATTCGTCGGCACTCATTTTTGTCGAAACTATCTGTAGTAAAGCTGTACTGTATTCATGCATGTTTGATGTTGCTCCTTCAAGTCGCACAATGTAAGGTAGAACGTAACTAACTTCCAGCTATTGATAAAAGTAAATTGTGCGAAAGATAATTCACATAGACATGGACTGCTTTTACGCAGCAATCGAAATGCGTGACAAGCCTGAGTTACGCAATAAAGCAGTTGCTGTTGGGGGGCGAAGTCGACGCAGTGTTTTGTGCACGGCAAACTACGAGGCGCGGAAGTATGGTGTGCGTTCTGCTATGCCAAGTTCTATGGCTTTGCAGAAGTGTCCACACTTAGTCATAGTACCAGTGAATTTTGAAATTTACCGCGAAGAATCTCGGCTTATTTTCGAGATATTTCGCGACTACACAGACCTTATTCAAAATATTTCTCTTGATGAAGCATTTTTGGATGTGAGTGATTGTAAGAAGTATAAAGGTTCAGCAACGCTTATCGCTCAAGAAATACGCCATCGCATCTATGAACAAAGAAATATTACTGCTTCAGCAGGTATAGCTCCAAATAAATTTCTGGCGAAGATTGCCAGTGATTGGGAAAAACCCAATGGTCAATTTGTCGTGACTCCCGATGCTATAGATGACTTTGTAAAAGATCTCAAAGTGGAAAAGATCTGGGGCGTTGGTAAAAAGACAGCTGAGCGTTTACATGGTTTGGGTTTATATACTTGTGAAGATGTTCAAAAAGTTGAAAAGGCAGATCTTGCGAAGAGCTTTGGTAAATTTGGTGGGGAACTTTATAATCTTGCTCGAGGTATAGACTATCGTCCTGTTGAAAATAAGCGCCGACGAAAATCCTACAGTCAAGAGAGAACTTTTGAGAATGATTTAACTCAGGCACAGTGTCACGAAGAGTTTAAAGTTCTTATCCGTCGCCTATTTACTTCTTTAGAAAATTTCCTTTTGAAAAATGGCGACTACAAAGTCAAAACAGCTTTCGTGAAAGTGAAGTTCAACGACTTTCAGTCGACCACAGTAGAACGTGCTTGGCAGGGAGCCGATGACATTTTCTTCCACGATTTACTTCAGCAAGGTTTAGAGCGTAGTGAATTGCGAGTCCGCCTTCTTGGTGCTGGAGTGAAGTTCTACGATGAAAGCGATGCCAGTGACATGCAGTTAGATTTCTTAGATCTTCTTTTTGGAGAGGATACTAACTAGTATTCAGTGATTTAGTAATCAGTTTTCAGTAAGTTAGGAGACCTTATTTAGTGTTTTTATTGGCCACTCCACATTCCGATACGGAGAAATAAGAATTATTATTGTTCACCTTTTCTAGGTTTACATTTCTCAAAAAATATGTAGCCCAAGCGGACAAGCAAATAACCCGGTAAAATAAGAATAACAAAAAGTCTCAGAAGTAAGAACGTTAGAAAGAAGAATATATGCCAGACCTGAGTATGTGGGCCTGGAGAAAGTAGGGCAAATACAGCCTGGTGGTCAAAAAGCCAATTTGGAGAGAGGCAAACAAAACCGGTGATTAGTAGGATGAGAATGGGTTCGATGAATTTCTTCATTTGAATTTCTCCCAATCTTTGGCTTTAATCGTGGTTAACATACCAAACATGACGGCATCGCCAATTGATCCTCCTGTTGACCAGTTGAAGCGATCTTCACTTTTGACGGCGGCACCGCCGATATAGCAAGTTCCAAACAAAGAGCTGAAGGTTTGCTCATCATCAAAAATTCTTGCGCAGCCTAACATGAAACCAATTGGGGACAAACCGAAGCCAAAGACGACTGGTCCGGAGTCTATATCACCAAGTCCAGCTGGAACATCTCGAGTGTATTCTCTGACAGCCCCAAGTCCCAAAACAGTAGTAAAAAATTCATCACGAGCATTTTCGTAGAGCTCTTTGGCGAATTCAGGATGTGCAAAACTTAGAAAATAAATACCGAGGAAAGTTCCTGAAGCACGTGGATACTCAACTAGCGAAGCATCCTGCCAATGCAAAGCTTGTATCAAGGTTCCCGTTTTTGGATCCATGCAAACCTCTCGACATGCGTCGAACCAAGTAGAAATGATTTCGGACTGAGGCTGATTCGTTGCTTTTTCAAAAACGGCTAATGAACTGATCACTGCACAATTGTCTACAGAATATATTTCTTTGGGATAAGAAAGGAGCATTTTAAGAGGGGATAGAATAAGACGCTTTTCTAAGAACTTGGAGATCTTTGTATTTAGAATGATCAATTCGTCAGTTTCTTTATTGATCTTATTTTTATTGAGTAAATGATAGAGGCTCAGTGCTAAGTTGTAATAGCCAAGATATGCGGCATGATCGGAAGTTTTGAATGTAAGTGGACTTTCACCCCACGCTTCAAAGTCGAATTTTTGAATACTTTCTGTGTTTATTGCTTCAAGCGCAGTTTTTATTTTGCCAATATTTTTATCGTACATCTCAGGAAAAATCAGTGCTTCTTGAGTATAGCCGATCGCAGTCATGAGGTAAGTACCAAATAACCACTCGCCGTCAAACCTCTGACTACCAGTGTTGAAGTGTTCACGGCCCATCTTTTTATCAATCCAGTAGTCCATGCCATTGGCCATTTGGCGATAATTTTCATGATTAACAGTGAAATAGTTTGTTGCATCTTTTTGAGCAAATGGAACAGAAAGAAAGCGTATGCAAAATGGAATGGTGATCAGACTGATGAGTAAGATCTTGGCAAATGTGATAAACTTTTGTTTTTTCAAAAATATAACTCCCTTGAGAAGACTAAATTAATCTTCATCTATGCCATTACGAGGAATTACTCTTAGAATATTGAACGAGTCCCTGTAAATCCTGTAAATCCTGTCTAGTTTCTTGTGATCAACTCAAGGAAAAGCTTTGCTCAATAAAGACCTTATAAGATTTCGTCGTATGAAAGATCGACTCAAGCCATCGTTTATAGATGTCGGTGACTGGCGCATGTTGAAACTAGCGGAGCAGCTTTTAGGTGTTTACAAAAACGGCGTTGGTATGACTCGGGCTGAGATAGACGAACAAACGACAATGATCGTCAATGGTCAGCGGGACTTAAAGCTCGGAAAAGGTCTGAATAAGATTTGTCAGGACCGGACAGATTTCGGTAAAGTTCAGGATCTAGATTATCCGGCCCAAAGAAAAGAGTTATTTCTTGCTTCTGCAGCAGTTCTGAAGGAATCTAAATTTGAAGATTATCACGATTTTCAAATGGATGTTTATAAGAAGACTGAGAAGTTTGGCGAATTTGCTCAAGGTGAGTTTTATAATGACTTACCGCAAAATGAGACCTTGGCGAAGTTTAAAGAAGTTAATCCTCGTCAGTTACTTGAACGTTACAATTCTTCTCTGGTTCAATCTTTACTTCTACATGCGGGAGAAATTCATTTAGAGATTCCCAATGCTCAT
The DNA here is from genome assembly GCA_021232515.1 of Lentisphaeraceae bacterium. Taxonomy (GTDB): domain Bacteria; phylum Verrucomicrobiota; class Lentisphaeria; order Lentisphaerales; family Lentisphaeraceae; genus JAKVBD01. The sequence continues at coordinate 52,847 of JAJPOQ010000117.1, read as the reverse complement.
CCACAAAAATTGCGGCGCTTATTTAAGTATCTAAAGTTTTTCCGACTATTGGCAAATATAAAGTGCACGAAGTTTAAGGGCCGAGGGAAAAATAAAGAACCTTCAACGATCAAGATGACTATCGATGGTCCGGCCAGTTTGTTTGAAAATACAAATAAGTATGGCTTGCAGTTAGCTTCTTTTTTTCCGGCTATTCCAGATTTAGAAAAGTGGTCATTGAGTAGTGTTATAAAGCTAAATAACAAAAATTTTGTTTTAAAGATAGATCAAAAGTCTGGTCTTGTCAGCCACTACAGAAACTTCAGCTCTTATGTGCCTGAAGAGATAAAGATATTTCACAATCAGTTTAAAGAGAAACAAGAAGAGTGGAAGATTGTTGGCGATACTCCTTTTCTTCACAGTGAATCAGGTGAGATGATTTTTCCAGATTTAAGTTTCGAAAACAAAGATGGCAAAGTATTTTATTTAGAGTTGTTTCACCGTTGGCACATGGCTCCTCTTATTCGTCGCTTAGAAGAATGCGAGGATTCAGTTTTTGAAAACTTAGTTGTCGGAGTTGATCGAGGTTTGATCAATAAAGGCGGTTTAGCCGAAACACTTGAGGCAAGTGAATGGTTTCAAAATAGAGGCTTTTTATTTCGAGACTTCCCGGGAGTTACAACAGTGTCGCGTAAACTCCAAAGTATTGTTAAAAACTAATGGAAACGTTTATCCCATAGAAGAGTTCGGTAGTTTCATTGCGGTTTTCTCTCGCATCAATAAATGGGACTACTTGAGTTTTTGAGTTAAATCCCCAAATCCCGCTAAGAGGCGATTGACTGTTTTTTAAGACTTGTTGACTCATGGCGACAGTTCTTGGAACTTCAACATTTTTTATGACTGGAAGCTTTTTGAAAAGTAGTTTAGCCACTTCTTCGTGTTTTAATTCAAACTTTGTAAGATCGGCTTTTTGCTGAGTTGCTTTATTTGGTATTTCAGGTTGGACTATCTCTTCTTGTGGTTTGTCGATGAAAAGAAAGATAGTGATGACAAAAGCTAATATCTGTAAAATTTTCATATTTCCTCCTCCTTGGTTTCACCATAGATATCTACTATTATATGAAAATCTCATACGAATTGTTAAAAATTCTTTAGCAAAAGGGGGATAGGACTCAGACAGCCTTGACGAAAGGGTTCATTACGTTATCTTATGCCTCTTTTTCATATTATGTTCAAGGTTTTATAGATAAATGCAGAAAATTGGTGTTTTAGATTTCGGCGGTCAATATGCCCACTTGATTGCCAACAGAGTTCGTAGACTCGGAGTTTACTCTGAGATCGTCAGACCGACAGCACAACTGTCTGAACTTCAAGACTATACTGGTCTTATATTTTCTGGTGGTCCTCATAGTGTCTACGCTGATGACGCGCCTGCATTTAACGCTGATATTCTAAATTTTGAAAAACCTATCCTTGGCATCTGTTACGGGCACCAGATCATTTGTCATACTCTTGGCGGCGAAGTTAAGCCGGGCGATGTAAAAGAGTACGGAACTGCACATATAAATATTGAAGACAACTCCGGTATATATGAAGGGCTCAACCCTTCTGAAGTTATGTGGATGAGTCATGGCGATTCAGTGAAGACCCTCCCTGAGAACTTTGTCGTCACTGCTTCTACTGACGACTGTCCTGTGGCATCTGTAGCCTGGCCGGAAAGAAAGATTTTTGGACTTCAGTATCACCCTGAAGTTACTCACAGTGAGAACGGTCTTAAACTTATGGAAAACTTCCTTAAGGTTTGTGGCTGTACTTTTGATTGGAGTATTCAAAGTTACCTCGATCAATCGATCAAAGACATCCAAGCGCAAGCGGCTGGCCGTAAGGTTTTCCTTCTTGTTAGTGGTGGTGTTGATTCAAACGTTGCATTCAGCTTGCTGAATAAAGCTCTTGGCGAAGAAAATGTTTATGGTCTTCATGTCGATAACGGCTTTATGCGTTTAGATGAATCTCATTGGGTAAAAGAAACCCTTAAAGAATATGGTTTTGACAACTTCCATGTTGTTGATGCTGGCGAAACTTTCCTCAAGAACATCGAGGGCGTTTGGGAACCACAAGCCAAGAGAAAGATCATTGGCGATACATTCCTAGATGTAAAAGACCAAGCTGTTGAAGATACTCATATGTTAGATGAGACTTGGATGCTAGGTCAGGGTACAATTTACCCAGATACAATTGAGTCTGGTGGTACAGAGCATGCAGCCTTGATCAAAACGCACCATAACCGCGTTGATCGTGTGAATGAATTGATTGCTCAAGGCAAAGTTATCGAGCCTCTTGCCGATCTATATAAAGATGAAGTTCGCGAGCTTGGTGAGTTACTTGGTTTACCACATAAACTAGTTTGGCGTCATCCATTCCCAGGTCCGGGTCTTGGTGTTCGTGTTCTTTGTTCAGGCGATGAAGTTTCAGAAGACTTCTCGACTGTTGAAGATAAAATCAACGCTTTGATTAGCGAGCACAATTTAACGGCAAGAGTTCTTCCTGTTAAGAGTGTTGGTGTTCAAGGCGACGCTAGAACATACGCTCACCCTTGTTTGATTACTGGTGAAGCTGACTGGGATACTCTTGCGAGTGTTTCGACAAATATCACAAATCGTTTCTCTGAAGTGAATCGCGTTGTTTATCAGATCTCAGATGAAGACTGGAACGGCAAGATTACTTTAAATAAAGCTTTCATGACTAAGGATCGTTTGGATCTTCTTAGAGAAGCCGATCATGTTGTGACAGAGTACCTCTATGACCAGAAGTTATATGAGGACATTTGGCAAATGCCAGTAGCTCTTCTGCCGGTGAGTTTACATCAAGGCAACGAGTCACTTATTCTTCGTCCTATCAATAGTACAGAAGCTATGACTGCAAGTTTCAGTCGTTTGCCTATGGCTAAGGTCAAGAAGATGGCACAGCTCGTTCAGGACAAAGTTCACTTCGATGGAATCTTCTACGATGTGACGAATAAACCTCCTGGCACGATTGAGTGGGAATAATTTTTTTCTAAAGCTTTCGTAAAATTGCTGTCACGTTCCTATAGTTCATCACGTTCTTATAGGAAAAAAGGTATATTATGCGATCGATTCTTTTACTCATAGCTTCATTTTTCATGCTCCCACTTATGGCAGAGCAGTATGTTTATGTGTCTTCAACTGGTACCGGCACTCTCGAAATCTACGATTTTGATAACGGTGCTCTTTCTATCAAAGACAAGTTTAAGACTAAGGGAGCTCCGGGAAATTCGGTTATCTCCCCAGATAAGAAGTACCTCTATGTATCTGTTCGAACCGGCAAGGGCAAAAACCGCAAGTCAAACATAGAAACACTCGAGATATTAGCAGACGGTAAAGTTAAAAGTGTTGGCATCGCCGAGACTCCTCAATACTGTGGTTTCTTAGCTATCGATAAAACAGGTACTTACCTTTTTGCTTCTCACTATGGAGAAGGGAAGATCACTGCCTATAAGCTCAATAAAGGCATCTACAAAGGCAAAGTTCTTGCAGATCTTAAGACAGATGACCGCGCTCACTCTATTCGTATAGACGACGCCGGTATGGTTTACGTTCCGCATACTTCGCCAAATAAAGTTTATCAGTTCAGATTTGAAAATGAAAAACTTTCTCCACTTTCTCCTGCTTCAGTCGATGGTCCAGATAAAGAAAATAACTATCACGAGCCACGTCACTTTGTCTTCCACCCAAGTAAGAGCCTGCTTTATACTTCAAATGAGCGTGGTGGTGGTATTTCACTTTGGGAACGTTCTGCAACAGGGCAGTTAACTCTTAAACAAACTGTGAATACTCTTCCAGATAACGCTAATGAAAAATTTGCAGCATCAGATATAACTATTTCAAAAGATGGCCGTTTTGTTTTTATTGCTGAACGAGACAACCTCGACCGTAAAAACCCAAAGGGGAATGACTGTATCACAGTTTATTCTTTAAATGAAAGTACAGGAGCTTTAGAGAAGAAAGTTGGTACTTTTGGTGTTGGTCGTCATCCGCGTTGTCTTAGACTTGACACGACAAATAAGTACTTGTTTGGACCTGGAGTTCACTCTTCAACTTTGACTGTTTATAGCATTGACCAAAAAACTGGTATTTTAAGCGAAGTTAAAACTTACAAAACAGGCAAAGCGCCGATGTGGGTATTAGCTCTAGAAAAGTAAGATCCTAAATTTTGTAACAAAATTAGAATATTTACTTATTGCAGCTCAAGGCGATTTGTTTTTTATTAAGTGAAAAGACTTTAATAGAAGGCAGATCGCAATGAGATTCAAAGATAAAAAAGTATATGTCACTGGTGCTGGTTGCGGTATTGGTTATGAGATATGTCGACAATTCGCTCAAGAGGGAGCTTTTGTAGGACTCAATTCTCGCTCCGAAAAAAGTACATATGCTGCTGCCGATAAAATAAATCAAGAAATTGGCAAAAATTCCGTCACTGGAATTCCCGGCGATATTTCCGAAACTTCCCAAGTTGTTCAATCGATTCAAGATTTCTCTAGTAAAAATAATGGTCTAGACATTTTTGTGGCTAATGCCGGGATTACCGTTTTTGATCGTTTCCTCGACGTCTCTATGGAAGAGTTTGATAACCTCATGGCGGTCAATATGCGCGGCACGTACTTCACTGTGCAAGCTGCTGCTAAAGAGATGGTTAAAAATAATGTTAAAGGCCGTATAATCCTTATGTCATCGGTCTGTGGCGTTCAAGCCCATCGCTTTGCTAGTGCCTATGCTATGACAAAAGCGGGTATCCTTCAATTAGCAAAAAATCTTTCAGAAGAACTTGGTGATTATGGGATTACAGTCAACGTTGTTGCTCCAGGGGCGACTCAGACTGAACGAACGTTGGAAGATTCTCAATATAAAAATGGCTGGAAATCTGTCGCTCCTAGCGGTACCGTTGGTACACCCGAAGACGTCGCCTATACGACTTTATTTTTAGCAGACGATCGGGCCCGACATATTAGTGGTGATGTGATAATGGTTGACGGTGGTTGGACAAAGACAAGTCCTTTACCGCCTCATCTTGCAGAGGAATTGAAATGAGTCAATCTTGGTATGATTTAGATAAAAATTTTTATGATGTTTTAACAAAAGCTCCAACCCGAAAAACAGACTTTCCTATAACAGAAGAAATGCTTCGCCACAGTCCAGGTGGTGACCTTTTTGGTATGTCTCAAGATGTAGGTATGGGCTGGGATGGCAAGCGCATAGCCGACTCACAAGTATTGATTTTGACAACGATGGGTGGTTTGCGTCAAGACGACGGAACTCCTTTGGCCTTAGGTTACCATACAGGTCACTGGGAACTTGGTCTTCTCGTCAAAGAAGCAGCTAAGACACTTTCGGACAATGGTTACTTGCCATTTGCAGGTCATTGTTCAGACCCATGTGACGGTCGTTCTCAAGGAACTGCCGGCATGATGGATAGTTTAGCTTACCGTAACTCAGCAAGTGAAGTTTTAGGTCGTTTGATTCGATCATTGCCAAAACGCAAAGCTGTCATGGGTATAGCAACTTGCGATAAGGGTATGCCAGCGATGATGATGGCTCTTGCTGAAAACTGTGATAAGCCAGGCATAATTGTTCCTGGTGGTGTTTCACTCCCTCCAGAACATGGTGAGGATGCAGGGCGCGTTCAATCGATCGGTGCTCGTTTTACTCATGGTGAATTAACTGTCGATGAAGCCGCCGCGTTAGGTTGTGCCGCTTGCGGAACTCCTGGTGGTGGTTGCCAATTTTTAGGCACTGCAGCGACTTCTCAGGTTATTGCCGAAGCTTTAGGTATGTCGCTTCCTCACTCAGCACTTGCTCCTTCAGGTCAAGAAATATGGTTGCAGATGGCCGTTGAATCGGCACATGCTTTGAAGAAGCTTATGGAAGACGGCGTTTATCTAAGACAAATTTTAACTAAAGATGCACTTCACAATGCGATGGTGGTTCACGCAGCTGTTGGTGGTTCAAGTAATCTTCTACTTCATCTGCCTGCGACTCTCAGAATGGCCGGCGTTCCTGCGCCTAGTTGTGAAGAATGGGAAGAGATAAACCGTTTAGTTCCTCGTATGGTCGATGTTTTGCCGAATGGGCCGAAAAACTACACGACAGTTCAGCTGTTCTTAGCCGGTGGTGTTCCTGAAGTTATGCTTCACTTACGCGATGCGGGTTACTTGAAACTAGATGTTATGACGGTGACCGGTAAAACTCTTGGTGAAAATCTTGATGAGTGGGAAAAGTCTGAACGCCGAACAGCATTTAGAAAGCATTTACAAACTCAAGATGGGGTAGATCCTACTGACGTGATCATGGGTCCAGAAAAAGCTGCAAAGCTTGGTTTGAGTCGCACACTTGCTTTCCCTGTTGGTAACATTACTCCAGAAGGTGCGGTCGTTAAGAGTACTGCCATAGCTCCAGAACTTTTTAAAGATGATCAATACTATCATCGTGGCCCAGCAAAGATTTATGTAACTGAAGATGATGCCATAAAAGCTCTTAAAGCTGGTGAAATAAATGAGGGCGATGTTCTCTTGCTTCTTTGCCGTGGACCTCTTGGTGCTGGCATGCCAGAGACAGCCCAGATCACCATTGCATTGAAGTACACCAAAGGTTTGAAGAATATAGTTCTTCTTACAGATGGTCGTTTTTCTGGATTCTCTAGTGGACCTTGCATAGGTCATATAGGTCCAGAAGCACTTGCCGGTGGTCCTGTAGGTAAGTTGCAGAATGGCGACGTAATCGAAGTTTCGATCAACGGTTTAACTCTCAACGGCAGTATCGATGTGATCGGTTCTAAACATACTCCAGAGTCGGATTTATCTGTCGAAACAGGCAATAAGCTTTTATCAGAAAGAAGTCCTCGTGCGGACCTTCAACCAGATGCCCAGCTACCACAGTCAGTTAGGATGTGGGCCGCGCTTCAGCAAACAGGCGGTGGAGTTTGGGGTGGTTGTGTTCCAGACATAGATATAGTCTGTAAAAAATTGGCAGAGTAGAAGTTTGGGGGCTTGTTAGCCCCCGTTTTTAGTCTTCTAGAATAATACTGCCAACAGGGCAATCTTGAATAACTTCTTTGACTAATTCTAGTTCATCATCATTAGGTATCTTAAAGACATAAGCATATGCCTCATCATCTTCTGCAAATACTTGAGGTAGTTGCCCATAGCAAATACCACAGCCTATGCAGCCATTGTCAAAGCCTTCTTCCGTACAGTAGAGTTTGCCATCAATATTTTGTGGATGTGCTTCTAAGTTTCTCATTAAATTATCCTTTTCGTTGTTTTAATTAGGATTTTATTAATGCATATTTTGTTCTTGTTTTTATAGTTTGATTGTAAAGTGCTTTGAATGAATGCTTTAAAATTTAGGGAGGTGTTTTTTGTGAAATTTAATTATTAAATATAATAATTAGTGTTATTGTAAATAATCATGAAATTTGAATATTTATTAAATATAGTATCGGAAATAGGCCAGTGGAGCGCCTTATTGAATCGTTTGTCATCTATTTTTGATGGGGATGTTCAAGTACATGTCGTGCGGCAGAGAGAAAGCTCTTATTATTCAATTAAAAGTAAAAACTTTAGTAAAGAGACTTTTAGTATTTCATCTCAGCCGGACTTTGATTTTGAGTTAAATCGAAATACTGAAGTTAAATGGTGGTTTCAGAAAGAGTTATCTTTTGATCAAGGAAACTTAAAAGGACTTCTTAAGTTATTATCTTCCCGCTGTGAGTTAACAAGATCTTTAAGTTCTGTTTCACATAAAGCTTGGGAAAAACTAGCAACCAATAAATCTCAGCCGGGAGTCATTGCTTTCAGTGAAATAATGAAAAAAGTTTTGGAGAAAGCTTTGTTAGTTGCTCCCTTTGAGACATCGGTTTTACTTCAAGGTGAATCAGGTACAGGAAAAGATGTACTCGCAAACTTTATTCATAAAAACTCTAAAAGACCTAAAGATACATTTTTGGCAATAAACTGTGCGTCACTTCCATCATTGTTAATTGAAAGTACTCTTTTTGGACATGAAAAGGGAGCTTTTACAGGAGCTTATAATCAGAAAAAAGGGTATTTTGAAAGAGCATCTTCAGGAACTTTGTTTCTGGATGAGGTTGCCGAATTAAGTCTTGAGGTACAAGCAAAGCTTTTACGTGTTTTGGAAAATGGCGAATATGAAAGAGTTGGTGGTAATGAAACTTTAAAGTCTACAGTCCGGATTTTGGCTGCTACTCACAAAGACCTTAAGGTATCAGTTAATACTAAAGAGTTTCGAGAAGATTTATACTATCGACTCAGCACCTTTACTTTATTTATTCCGCCATTGAGAAAAAGAAAAACAGATATCTACCCACTAGCGGAATATTTTATTTCACAGCTTTCTGAGAAGTTGAAAATAAATGTTAAGGCTATGAGTTCCAACTTTACTCAACAGTTATTACTTCATGATTGGCCAGGTAACGCTAGGGAGTTACGAAACGAACTAGAAAAAGGGATGATTTTATCACAAGGAAAAAATCTAAAATTATACTTGGGAGACGACGAAATTGATGAGGATATTGTTGAATCGATAAGCTTTGATGCGCAGGTGAAGAGAATCATCGAATCTGCATTGTCTCAAACAAAAGGAAAGGTTCAAGGAGATGGGGGCGCGTCAGATCTATTAAAGCTTAATCCTCAAACGTTGTATTCGAAGATGAGAAAATATGGGATAGAGAAGTCTTCTTAGTATTAGAAGAAGTGGACAGAGTGGACAGAGTGGACAGAGTGGACTTGGTTAGAGGAGGGCAAAAATAACTAAGGCAAGGGCATGTCTAAAGATGATCTTATACCTCCACACGGAGGTTATAGAAACCTTAAGAGTTTTCAGGTTTCACAGTTAGTATATGATATAACAGTTCGTTTTTGTGACCGGTATATCAGTATCAAAAGTCGAACTCATGATCAAATGGTGCAAGCAGCCCGTTCTGGTGTACAGAACATCGCAGAAGGTTCTCAATGTTCGGGAACTTCAAAGAAGTTTGAGATAAAGCTTACAAGTGTAGCTCGCGCTAGCTTGGAGGAGCTGAAGTTGGACTATGAAGACTTTTTGAGGCAGCGAGGGCTTTGTTTTTGGGAACGGACTTCACCGTTAAGGCAGGAGTTGGTCAACAGACGCTTTCAGACTGTCGAAGAAGTTTCAGAGTAGATAAAGCAGATTCATTTAAGCTTGTCTACTAAGTCCAATACGTCCACTAGGTCTACTCCAACTTACTCTGAACTTGCAGCAAACTCAGCACTCGCTTTGATAAATGTTACCTGTTATCTACTGGATAAACAGATAGGTGTTTTAGCCAAACAATTCGAAAATAAGGGTGGCTTTACAGAAAGGCTTTATAGAGTTCGCAAGAAAAGAAGAGGTTAATCTACTTCTTAGAATCCACTAGGTCTTTTGCAGATTGAGCGGCGCCCATAAAGACGGCGTCGTCTCCAAGCGCGGCTTCAAGCACCTTTACTTCTCTACCCATGCCACCCATGGCGGAGTCAGCCATTTTTTTAGAAGATATTTTGAGAAATGGTTCAGGGAGAGCTTCGATTAATCCACCGCCGAGAATGATGGCTTGTGGATTGAAGCAATTTACCAAACTCGCCATGCCTATACCAAGATAGTTTGCAGCATGGTCGACTATTTCTTGAACGATGTCGTTACCAGAATTGTAAGCTTTGGCGATGAGTCCACTTTTGATTTTTTTGAGATTCCCGTTTGCATGTTCTGCAACAATAGGAATAGCTCCACGAATTGAGAATGAATTGAGTTGCATTGATATGGCCGTACGACTAGAAATGGCTTCTAAACAACCTCTTTGACCACAACCACAAAGTGGTCCGTCAGGTTGCACAATGATGTGACCAAACTCAGCTGCACCACCTTTTTGACCGCGATAAAGCTTTCCATCGATGACGATGCCACCACCAATGCCAGTTCCAGGAGATAGAGCTAGAACATTTTGCATGCCTTTGGCAGCACCAAACTTGAGCTCACCATAAAGTCCAGCATTTACGTCATTTTCGATGACAGCGGGAACTTTGAAGTCTCGTTCAAGATTTGCTTTAAGAGGATAGTCTTTGAAACCAAGATTTGGAGTATTGAAGATGACGCCTGTTTTGGGGCAAACTAAGCCTGGAGCGCAACCACCGATAGCGAGTACGTCTTTGAAATCTATTTTGGATTCTTTCGTAGCTTCTTTGATAACATCACAGATAACCTTATAGACAGAGTCGGCGCCGCGTTGAGCTCCGGACTTTTCTTTAACTCTAGTGATTATTTCAAATTTTTCAGTAATGACAGCGGCAACAACTTTTGTTCCACCAAGGTCGAAACCTATATAGTATTTCACAGGAATATCCCCAAAATCTTAAAAGTTACTATTTGTTGTACCTAATTTGCACTTGATATGAAAGAATGAAACGGAAGAAACTCTTTAATTTAAATATACTTGGGCACGTAAAACCAGCTAGAAAACTTTGCTTATTTTTTATAAGATATGAATGAACTTTTAGTGAGTGTATTCTTTGGTCGTCATAATTCAGTACATAATCGGTTTTGCCTTATTGGCCTATGCATTGTTTAACTCGATGTTGGCATTTAATGGCGGTGGCTTAGAAAACCTCTTCAACCTTTTTATTGCGATGGGGGCCGGATTGGCGTCTTTCATATTTCTTAAAGATCTTTGGTTTGCTCCAGTTGTTAGTCGTATAGAAAAGATTTTTTATCCATCTGGTTTTGATATTGGGACGGATTTTTCAAAAGTCGATAGCTTGATTTATAAGAAGGACTTTGAGGGTGCTTTAGCTCTTATCGATGAAGATGTTTTGAAATCTAAGTTTGCCCCAAAAGCTTATTATAAAAAGTGTCAGATACTTCACGATCATATACACGACCTAGAGGAAACTCTGAAGGTAGCCTATGAAAGGTTGAATGCGGAAAAGCTTGTAACGGAAGATGAAAAACTCATATTTTTAGTATTGGATATCTTGGACGGTTCACAGAAGCAAGCGGCCTTGGATTTAATCGACGCGCTTCAATCCAAAATAGATGATGAGAAGATTCTTAAAAGAGTACAAATGAGACAACAGTCTTTGAAAGCTTAATGGTGTGGAAATGAAAATAATTGATTATTTACATGAATTAAAGAATGATGTTGTTTCAGATATATTTTTAACAGAAGGCAAGACAGCCAAAGTTCGCAAGAACTCTTTTTTGGTGGATTTTGGCGAAACAGAGCTCCTGAAAAGAACGGACTTTTTAGGATTTTTTGATGAGTTCTTACCGAAGCTTACTTGGGAGTCTCTACAAGATGAGTTGGACCTAGATTTAGGCTTAAGCCTTTCGGTTGATGAACGCTTTCGTTTAAACTTAGGCTTCGAGCAAGGAGCGATCACTTTAGTTGCTCGTAAAGTACCTTCAGGAGCGATGCACTTTGATCAATTATCGCTTCCGCCCATTTTAGAAAAACTTATTCAAGAACCTAGAGGTTTGATATTAGTGACTGGCGCAACCGGTTCCGGTAAATCAACAACTACAGCTTCGATGATTCACTACCTAAATAGTAACTACGCTAAGCATATCGTCACTATAGAGGATCCGATTGAGTATATTCATAAAGACAGTAAAAGTCGCATCACTCAACGAGAGGTGGGCAGTGACACGAAGAGCTTTTCCACTGCCTTAAAGTCTGTAGTTCGTCAAAGCCCAGATGTTATATTTATCGGTGAAATGCGAGACCTCGACACAATCAAAACGGCGATGTCGGCGGCTATGACAGGTCACTTAGTTATCTCTACATTACATACTGTGAATGCGGAACAGACTATTGAGCGGATGATCAACTACTTCCCTGAAAGTCAGCAGACACAATTTGCTCTCGATTTATCCATTTCTCTACGTGGGATAGTTTCTCAAAGGTTGGTTCCTAAAAAAGGCAATGATGGGCTCATCCCTGCTGTTGAGGTTTTGGTGAATACTCCACTAGTCAGTAAGTTGATAGCTCGACAAGAAGTCGATGAGATCTCTGAAGTGATGAAGAGTGCTGCTGCCGATGGAATGATTTCTTTTAATCGCTCAATCATCAATATGGTTAAGTCTGATCAGATCTCGGGAGAAACGGCAGTTGCGGTTGCCGATAATCGCGAAGAAATGAAGCTTTTATTAGAAGGTATGGAAACAGGTATAGATACTTTAAGAGCTAAAACTACTGGAGAAGCGAGTGGCGATGCATCAATAAAAAGTTTGCTGAAATCGGCTTTATACTACAGCGCCAGTGATATGCTTTTTAGTGCCGGGAATCCACCAATTTTGCGTATAAATGGGGAACTTTTAGAAATGAATGTCGATAAGCTTTCCTCTGCTGATACTCGAAATTTACTTTTCAGCGTATTAAATAGAAAACAAAGAGCAGAGTTTGAGCAGAAAAAAGAAATAGATTTTGCTTTAAGTACCACTATTGCTGACGATAAAGGTTTCGAGAAAACCTATCGCTTTCGGGTAAATGGTTTTTACCAGAAAGGAACTATTTCTTGTGCTTTGAGAGTCATCAACCAAGTCATTCCAAACCCGACTAGTTTAGGCTTAGCTTCGGCAGTCGTTGAGATGGCCAACAAACCTCACGGTTTGGTTCTTATAACTGGGCCAACGGGGCATGGTAAGTCGACAACTATGGCGTGTATGATTGATCAGATCAACAATTCTCGTTCTTGTCACATCATCACCATAGAAGATCCAATTGAGTATGTTCATAAAAATAAAAAAGCGATAATTGAACAGCGTGAGCTGTATGCCGATACCCATAGCTATGCAAATGCTATGAAGTATATCCTTCGTCAGGACCCAGATGTTATTTTGATAGGTGAAATGCGTGACCCAGAAACTATAGCGGCGGCGCTAACGGCAGCTGAAACAGGCCACTTAGTTCTCGCCACACTCCACACAAATGACGCTATACAGACAGTAGATAGAATCATCGATTCTTTTCCGCCGCACCATCAGAATCAGATCCGCTCCCAATTAGCAGCTTGTTTAGTTGGTGTAGTTGCTCAACGCCTTTTGCCGAGAAAAGATAAAAGCGGTAGAGTTGCAGTTTTTGAACTATTGATGGGGACTATTGCATCGAAGTCTTTGATTCGCGACGGCAAGACTCACCAGATGAGAGCTATAATGGAGACGGCTCAAAAAGACGGAATGATTACCATGGATAAGGCACTTAAAGATCTTTATGACCAAGGTGTTATTTCTCGAGAAACAGTTCTTGGAATGGCCTTAGATAAGAATATTATTTAGTTTCCCAACTTTTAAGCTTTTTCTCAATCACTGGTTGGACTAGCTTTCGACAAGTTTTCTTTGGAGTTCGGTTAAGTAAAAGTCGATCGTAGAAAGTGTGCTTGTGGCGAATGTAGGCGATAACAGCTAAGCGTATGCTCTCGTCATCCAGTTTCTTTGCGGCTGCACGTCTACCAACCCGTCCACTTCCACGAACTGTTGCGTGTTCAGCTATAGCAGAGACTTCACCTTCAGGGCAAAGAGGGAAAAGAGACGCAACACTTTTGGTGAACTCTTGAGTGAAGTCGAAGTCATCTTGAACTCTTTTTTCGCTACTTTTTATTCTTTTTGTGGCTCGCTCTGTGGCATCCTGAGAACAGGAGACTTGAGCTAGTTCAATAGCTTTTTTATCGACTAATATACCGCGTCTTTCAAAGCGTTTCTTTTTTGAATTGAACTCGACGACTTCGGCAAATTTCTGAGAGTACTTTTTCGCCCGTCGACTTAGAGTAGCATCGCCACTTTCTTGAAAGGCGAGTTTGTCTAGTTCGGCACATTTAAGGCAATATGTTTTTTTTAGCTCAGAGTAGAAGAAATTTTCTTTTTCTACTATGGCATGGCAGGCGTTACACTCTAAAGCTTTTTTATCCTCGTGAAGGAAAACTCTTAGATCGGGCTTTTGAGTTAATTTCTTTCTTAGAGTTTCCGTTTTTCGAGTAGATATGTCTTTGGACAAAAAGTGGCGACAAAACAGTGTTTCTACGTCTTCATTCTCTTCGCTTAAGACTTTCAGCTTTATGTTTTCATTGAGTAATGAATGAAATGTCCAAGGAGCTTCGATAAACTTTAAACCAGAGGTCTCAGCTTGAAATATTTTGTATACTTCAAGTCTCTTTTGTGGGGTACTTTGAAAGAAGCCTTCGAGATTTGGATAAAGACCTTGTTGCCACTTTTGTAGCTGCTGAGAATTGAGCCAGTTCATTTTACTCAAAATAAAAAGTAGATTTACACTGCCACTTTGGTCTAAAGTATCATTGGTGTATTTCGTGACTTTTTCTTTGAAGTTTAGTTTTTTATAAAAGCTCATGGCGACCCGATTTAGTTTCCAAGAAATTACTTCTCTTGAGAGTCTAAGCAATTCTTGGAAGAGAGAGATTTTCGAAAAAAGAATTGTGAAGTGTAAGTATTTGGGTTCTTTGCCCTATCTGTCAGAAAGAAAAGGAAATTTATGAGAAGTTTAGTCTTAGTATTGCTTTTGTTGAGTATGGTCAGTTCTCATGGAAAATCTGCAAAAAAAGATCAGCCAAATGTTCTTTGGATTATGGTCGATGACATGAACGACTGGATGAACTGTTATGGCTACGACTTAGTCAAAACGCCACATATAAACAATCTCGCAGAAAATGGAGTATTATTTAATAAAGCTTTTGTTCCTTCACCTGTTTGTTCTACGACTCGATCCGCCATAATGACTGGTAGTATTCAAACAACTTATGGTGTTCACCATCATCGCAGTGGTCGAACTTACGATATAAACTTACCAAAGGGTGTAAAACCTCTTGCTCAGTTAGTGAAAGAGAGTGGTTACTTAACATTTAATACTCGTAAAGATGACTATAACTTTGCTCACAAAAGGGCAGATCTTTATAACCCCGAGTTTCAGAAGTATCATAAAAACGCAGGAAAGAAGAGGAAGCGCGGCGCAGAGTTAAAGGCCGAAGATTATAGCTGGTTTAAAAATCTCAAAGGCAAGAAGTTTTTTGGCCAAATTCAATTAGCAGGAGGTAAAGTTGGTGGCGAAACAGGTTCACGTTTTCCTCAGAAGTCAGTGGTTGTAGCAGCAGATGTAAAAGTACCTCCTTACTACCCAGATACACCAATGATTCGCAATGGTATAGCTCGTCACTATGAACAGATTCGATTAGTAGATGACGAAGTTGGTAGCATCGTAAAGTCACTCAAAGAGTTTGGTTTATATGAAAATACAGTGATCATCTTTTTTACTGACCATGGTTATCCCATGCCTCGATCCAAGCAGTTTCTCTATGAGACTGGGATCAAAGTACCTTTAGTTATTCAGTGGCCTCAAAATTCTAAGTTTTTAGAAGCTAAAGGCAAAGTTCGAAATGACATAGTAAACTGTATCGATCTCGCGGCAGTGACTCTTAAACTAACTGGTAATGCAGTTCCAGAGTTCATGGAAGCAGAAGACTTTTTCGACCCAGCTTATAAAGAAAAAGAGTTTACTATCGCTGCTCGAGACAGATGTGGAATAGCCGTCGATCGTATACGGGCTGTACGTACTAAAAAGTTTAAGTACTTAAAAAACTTTAAGACTGATAGACCGATGCTCCAAGCTCAGTATCGTGATAAATACGCTAGTATTCTCCATCTTAAAAAGCTTCACAAAGATAGTGCACTAAACAAGCCACAAGAATGGGGTTTTGGACAGCGTGTGGCAGAAGAGCTCTATGATTTGGAAAACGACCCTCATGAAATCAATAATCTAGCTAAAGACCCCCAGTATAAAGATGAGTTGCAGAAGCACCGCGACATTTTAAATAACTGGATAAAGCAAACTGACGATAAAGGTCAATACCCAGAGTCCCGCGAAGGTCTATTTGAAGTTTACGATGAACATGGCAAAAAGTGTGTCGCACCTGAGTTCGATATCTTTCGAAAGTAGTTTTTACTTCACACTTGCTCGGTGCTCATGGAGTTGAGCACGGAGCTTTGTAACTACAGACCGATATTCGGGGTTATGAACAATATTGGTATTTTCAGCTCTGTCTTTTATATGATCAAAAAGCATGAAGTCAGTAACTTTTCCTTTTTTATCAAAGAATTCTGTATAAGCGAACTTTGCAGTTTTGATGGTGTAACAGTTTCGCCACTCAATGAACACGGCATCTTTTGTTGGTGCTTTTGAGCTTTCGAGAACAGCTTTCAGACTTTTACCTTGTACATGTTTAGGTGTTTCGGTACCAGTGAGTTCACATAAGGTTGGGTAGACGTCAACAAATTCAGCCAGTTGTTTTAACTTAAATCCTTTGGTGAGTCCAGGGGCTTTGATTATAAGTGGAGCTCGAGTCGATTGGTCAAGGTTGTTATGTTTTCCCCAAAATTGGTGCTCGCCCAAGTGCCAGCCATGATCACCCCAGAGAACGATAATAGTATTTTCACTAAGCTTAAGTCTGTCAAGTTCATCTAAGATACGGCCAATTTGGGCATCTATGTAAGTAACACAGGCAAAGTAACCATGTCGTGCTTCTCGTTCGAATTCTTTAGAACCCCAACGCCCTTCAACTTTTGAGTAGGCGTAGAACTCTTTTGAGCTTTTGCAGCCTTTTGGAAGTTTGCTTATTGGGAAACTATTTTTACTCATTGGTAGCTTAGTTGGATCATACATGTCGAAGTATTTCTTTGGTGCGTTGAAAGGCAGGTGAGGGCGCCAAAAACCGCACGCGAGGAAAAAAGGTTTACCACTCTCTTTAAGTTTTTTGAGATCTTCTATAGTTTTGAGAGCAACTTGCCCGTCTTGGTGTTCGTCGTCGCTCACATCGGCTGCTTCAAAGTAGGGGCCGCGACCGCGTTTAGATAGATTTTCTTTTGATTTCGGATCTTTCCAAAGAGCGTCGAAGTTATTACTAGCCCAGTTCTTTTGACTGTAGTTTATGTCATGCCAAGGTTTTTCACTCCAGTCACTTTCACTGTCTTCTTTCATGTGAAGTATTTTGCCGTTCGAAATAGTGGTGTAGCCATTGTTTTTGAAATGACCCGCAAGAGTTAGTATTCCTTGAGCTTCTTTATCGGCTTGTGACATGTGACTCATAAATCTCTTACCGGCAATTGGGCGGATAGAAGTCATGATACTAGCTCTCGAAGCACCACAAACAGGTACGTTGCAGTAGGCATTTAGAAAAGTTGCACCTTCTTTGGCGATGCGATCGATGTTTGGCGAAATGACATGTTCAGTTCCGTAGCAGCCGAGTGTGGGTTTGAGGTCATCTACAGCGATAAAGAGTATATTTTTTTGTTGAGAAAACGAGGGTAGTGAACTTGTTAGGAGAAGAGTGAATAAAAGTAATTTCATTTTATGTCCGTTTAAATGCATGCAATGTTTGAGCTTGAATAGAACACCAAATGTGACAGAAAATCAAATTTACTTGTTACAAAACTCTGCAAGTGTTCGAAGGAGATCATTTCGGAGGACGGGTTTTAGCAGAACTTTATTGAATAGCCCTTCTGTGTAAAACTCCTGAGAGTGACCAGAGAGTGCAACGATATATGGTTGGTGGACATTTTCTTGAGCTCGGATTAGTTTTGTCGCATCGTCACCATTTTTTCCGGGCATTTCTATATCTGTTATAATCAAATCAAAAGGTTCATCTAGAGCATGTTGATCAAAGGCTTCGAGGAGTTCGAGCCCATCATTTGCCTTTGTGATTTGGTTTATACCTAGCTTTGTCAGAATTTTTTCTAAGAGCCGCAAGTTTGCAAAGTTGTCATCAGCAATCAATACTTTTGCTTTAGTTATCTTTTCTTCATCGAGTTCTATAGGCTCAGTTTCTTTGGCGTTTGTTGTCTCTGCTTTGACTTCTATGTCAGCAAATGGAAAGAGAAGGCTAAAGGTAGTTCCTTCACCCTCTTTACTTTCAACGGTTATGGAACCCATGTTTGCTTCAATCAATTCTTTGACAATCGACATGCCAAGGCCAGTACTTGCTTCTCCATCTGTTCCAGATCGAGATGCTTCAGTGTATTTATCGAAAAGCTTAGGAATCATTCCTTTAGGGATACCTATACCAGAATCACTTATTGTAATCAGTGCCTTATTCCCTTTTTCGACAATCGACATACTTATCTCACCAGAATTTGGTGTGAACTTTATGGCATTTGATAAAAGGTTTAAGAAAATCCTTTTAAATGATGATTCATCGCCAAGCACCATAGTTTTATGGAGAGAGGTATGAAGGTTTAAGTCTTTTTTGAGTATTTGTGAATTTAACTGTCTAGTGACTTTCAGAATGATTTGTTGAAGGTCTAGTGGAACTTTCTGCTGTGATTCATTTGCTTGCTTTTTACCTGCATCAAGAAGGTCGGTTACTAAGTCGAGTAAGTGCATCGCGCTGTCTTGTATGTCTTGGGCATAAGACTTTGTTCCAGGAACAGCATCTGCCAAAAGTAGTTCAGTATTTCCCAGTATGGCGTTCAAAGGAGAGCGTATGTCATGTGAGCAAACTGCTAAAACCTCGTCTTTCATACGGCTAAGATTCTCAAGCTCTTGCATGTTATCCTGAGCTTCTTGACTCTGAAGGTATAAGTTGAGATGAACTCGAACACGAGCAATAAGCTCTTCACTGATGAAAGGCTTGCAAAGGTAGTCAGATATACCGGCTTTAAAGTAGTTGAGGATATTTGCCATCTTAGTATCGCCACTTAACATGATGATCGGTACACTGTGAAAGTTGTCGAGGTGGCGGATCTTCCATGTGAGTTCAGTACCGTTCATACCAGGCATAATCATATCAGTGATGATCAGATCGACAGATAATCCAGACTTGAGCATTTCTAGAGCCTCAATGCCAGATGTCGCTTCAAAGGTATTTACACCTAGGAAAGAAAGTGTTTTTTTGATTAACTCTCTTGTGACCATTGAGTCATCGATGATGAAAATTTTACTGCCATAAAAAAGGTTGTCTCTGAAAAGTAGTCTTTTGCAGATATTTATAAGAGTCTTTGGCTTAAAAGGTTTCGACAGAAAGTTAGTGGCTCCTAGTTCAAAAGCTTTACTTCTTGTTTGTTCGTCGTCATTACTGGTGATGAAAATGAAATCGGTTTTAAGTAATGATTTTGTTTCACGACAACGTTTTAGAAGTTTTAGACCTGTAGTATCAGTCAACACCATAGATGTCGTTACCAACTGTATAGATGAGTCTTCACTCAAAAGCTTCCACGCAGATTTTCCATCTCTTGCATGCAAGCAAGTGATTCCAAGTGGCTTTAGTGCTTGTTCAATTATTTTTCGGCTGAACAGGCTCTCATCTATAATCAGTATTTTCATGTAACCCTTTATCTATGTAGGCTACACTACTCATTTTTTATACCATTATTAAGATAGTTTGTTGTTGATTATATTGCCGTTATAAATGAGTCTGTTTGGGTCTTTCATGAACTCTAAAAAAGCTTGGTGTCGTCTAAGCTTTTGATTATTGGCATGATAGAGGATGTGTATGCTCCAATCATGGTTAATCGTGTTTAGTTCCCAACTTGGTAGAACCTGAACTAAGCTTTTTGACTCGAGCTCATTTTTGATTAATGGAGTAGGCATGGCAACTATGCCTTGGTGACTTAAAGCCATGGAGCGCAGAGTGTATCCGCAGTCTGCAGAAAAGTTGCCATTTACAGCTTGAGTGAGTTTTTTATTTTTTGATGTGAAAGTCCAAGTTGTTCCTCTGCCACGTCCTCGAAAACAAAGACAGTTTTGCTGTTTTAAGTCTTCTGGAGAATCTATGGGTGGCGAGTTCTTAAGGTAAGTCGGTGAAGCTGCTAGAGTAAATGAAAGGTTTGTTAGGTGAGCTACTTTCAAGCTTGAGTCCTTCAAAGTTCCCATACGGATAACCATATCGAGTTCATCTTTATAAAGGTCGGACACACTTTCGCTTACTTGAAAAAATATCTTAATCTGAGGGTAGAGTTCATGAAAAAGTTGTATGTCAGGTAAGATATACCTTTCAGAGAGAGGCCCAGGAACTCCAATGCGCAATAAGCCAGAAACTTCTTGTTGTGGCCTAGCCATTTTTTCTTCCATAAGTTGATACTGACGAAGAATCTTCTCTGCATCTTTGAGTAGTTCTTTACCTTCTTGAGTCAGTTTGAGGGAACGGGTACTTCTCGTAAATAATTGGACTTTGAATTCATCCTCTAATTGAGAAATAACTCGTGATATACCAGACCTAGAAAGGTGGCGTTCTCGTGCGACTTCACTGTAGGAACCTACTTCTGAGACGCGGCAAAATATTTTTAAGCTATCGATTTTATCCATTGTTGAATATATAGCAACAGTCTTGTTATAAAAGTAGTCATTGTTGATTATGTGATCTTAGTTTAAGTTCAATGCATATAACAAGGAGTTAATTATGAAAATTCGTTTAGGTCAAGAAAGAGGTCATGTCAGTCATGGCTGGTTGGAAGCAAAACATTCTTTTTCATTTGGTTCATACCGGGATAGTAACTGGGATGTATTTGGCAAGATGCGTGTTCTAAATGAGGATAAGATTGCTCCTAACAGTGGTTTCCCTATGCACCCACATAAGAATATGGAAATAGTTACGATCATGCTTAGTGGTGAACTTCACCATAAAGATGACATGGGAAATGAAAGTGCTTTAAAAGCAGGAGAAGTTCAGGCCATGTCAGCGGGTACAGGTGTTGTTCATAGTGAGTGGAACCCAACTTCTGAAGAGACTCACTTATTTCAAATGTGGTTATTTCCGGAAAAGGAAGGTTTGGAGCCTTCGTATGATCAATACACTCCAGAAGCCGATGATTACCAAGTTTTGGCCTCAAATGGAGGCAATGGTTTAAAAATAAATGCAAATGCGGAAGTGATTCGGTTGAGGCTTGATGCAGATAGCGAGTGGACCTCAAGCGATGAGTTTCAAACTTATGTTCATATTGTCAAAGGTGAAATAATTATTGATGGGACAGAACTTAAAGCTGGTGATGCTGTGGCATTAGACAAAGAATCTAAAACTATTAAAAGTTTGACAAAGACTGAATTAATCATAGTGAAAATGTAGAGGTTTAAAAATGAAACTCGTATTTCAAATAAGTGAAAAGAAGCAGCAACTTCTGACAGATCTAGGTTTATTGATTGGTCGCGTAGGCTTTGGTTTATTTATGGCTTTTGGTCACGGACTTGGTAAACTTCAGAACTACTCAGCTTACTCTAGTAAATTCCCAGATCCACTTGGACTTGGTAGTGAGCTTTCTATGGGGCTTGCCATATTTGCTGAGTTAGTTTGTGGTATACTCTTGGCAGTAGGAGCATTCAGTAGGTTAGCCTTAACCCAACTATTGGCAACTATGGCAGTAGCGGCTTTTATCGTTCACAGCTCAGATCCACTTTTTGCAGCTCCAGGTCAAGCCAGTAAAGAATTTGCGTTGGTATACTTCTTCGGTTTTATTACTTTGTTTCTGACTGGACCAGGTCGCTTTTCTATTGATAACTTAATCATCAAGAAATGGGCAAAGTAATTAAAAATTTGACAAAAGTGTCAATATTGACTATTGTGATATATGGGAGTTTAAGCTGTAAATAGAAAAGAGGGTTTATGCTTAAGTATATCGCGATAGTTCTTTTATGTTGTAATCTTGTTCATGCAGAAGAAGGTCAGTTCAAGAAAGACTTTGAGACTGAAAGGTTTGAAGAAGCCTATGAAGCAATCGATTCTAAAGATATTGAAAGAGTTCGTCGTCTTTTTTCGGCTGAACCTAAAGCTATTTTGAGGACAGTTTACGACTTATCAATTAGGTGGGCACTAAATACCGATTATTATGATTTTATTTCATTTGAATTCAATTGGGATAAGATAGTTAAGCTTATCAATCAAGAGTATCCTGATTTTCATGAGAAGCTTTTTCTTCAAGAAGAACGATTTTTAATTGCTCAAAGTTTAATAGATTATCCATATAAAGAGTATTTGGGTGAGTTCCCAGACCTATTTACAAATATCAAAGATTTTCCCAAGCGGTTGAGTTGGATCCAAGAAATACGGTCTTTAAGATTTTTGAGAAGAAATCAAAATAAAGATGGTAGCTGGGGGACTAGAAATAAAGTTTACTGTACTTCAGTAGCTATGTTGACATTTATGTATACTGGAGAGACTCATTTCTCAAAAAAATATGGTGAAAGTTTTAAGTTAGGAATGAAATATTTACTCAAAAGTCAGCCGAGTAAAAATGGTATCGATTTATATATGTGGTGCTTAGCTGAAGGTTTTTCTTTCACTGCTATGACTATTCTAGAAAAAAGAATTGCAGAAGTACTTCCGATGTTTGAAAAGAATCTTTTGAAGATCGATGAGTTTGAATCCGCTCCAATTAAATTCTTTCAACAAAATTTGGCAGTTCGGG
The DNA here is from genome assembly GCA_021232515.1 of Lentisphaeraceae bacterium. Taxonomy (GTDB): domain Bacteria; phylum Verrucomicrobiota; class Lentisphaeria; order Lentisphaerales; family Lentisphaeraceae; genus JAKVBD01. The sequence continues at coordinate 30,390 of JAJPOQ010000117.1, read as the reverse complement.
CGCTTTATTATAGTGGTGATGAAAACTTTGGTTTTGAGTCTTACCGAGAAGAACTCGTAAAACTAACTAAAGATTATCCTGAGAAGCTACTTATTTCAGCAGTGACTTACCAGTTGAATATTAAATACAATACAGATGGGCTTTCTAAAAATTTTGATAAGAGTTACTTAGATGCAAATCTAAATGGTTGGGATGACTTGATCTTTATGTGGGGAATGGGACGTAGGGGACGAGGATACAAAAACTTTAGGGATACTTGGAAGGAAAAGTCTAAAGCGCTTAAGTCAAGAGAACGAATTTATGAGTTTTCGAAAAAATTTACAGACTTTGAAAATAGACTATTGTCGTTAAGTTTTCCAACTCTTATTGAATTCTCGACTATTTATAGTCGTCACTTTAGAATGCATTATAGAGTTCCTACACACGACAAGCAAAAAGAGGCTTTAAACGAAGAAGGTCTCGACTTAATCGATTAAATAAAAGATGAACTATTGAAGTATTAGCCTGCAGAGTTAACTACAGGCTTTGAAATTTTATTTCTTTTGGTTCTTTAAGTAATTTTCGTACTTCTTTTTCCAGTTCTTATACTCTGGTCTTTTCCAGAAATCTTCGAAGTATTCTTTATAGTGTTCAGACTCGTACCAAAACTTTCTGGTAGCTTGTTTGAATTCTATGCCGTTTGGATAATCCGAGCCAGCAATACTTTTGCCTACAGATACAGTGAAACTCTTTAGTTGAGCTTTTAATTTTTTAGAAATTTCAGAATTCTCATTAAATAGATTTTTCGTCTCATTTGGATCTTTAGCTAAGTCATAGAGTTCGTATTTATCTTTAGAGGTATTTAGCTGCAGAATTTTGTAATTGTTATCAATTATTGCCGCTTGATTTTTATGGTAATGAAAAGTGATCGGCTTTTGACGAGGACCAACTTCTTTTGTTAGAAGGGGTTTTATACTAGCACCATCGACAACTGAAAGCATATTTTCAGAACTAAGATCCAGAAGATCTAAGATAGTCGGCATGATGTCCATAGTTGAGGCTGGGTAGTCAGTTATACGAGCTTGGATCTTTGCCGGCCACTCGATTATACCAGGAACTCTCAAGCCGCCTTCATACATTGTACCTTTGTTTCCTCGTAAACCACCGACAGAATCAAGTTCAACTTCTTTGGATTTAAGGCCACCGTTATCACTATTGAACCAGATAATAGTGTTGTCAGCTATACCCATGTCGCGAAGAGCTTTTCTTAAGGTTCCAACACTTCTGTCCATAGCGCGGATTTCTGCGTGGTGTTTTTGAGCATTTTTATCTTTGAGATTTTTGAACGGTTCTATATCTTTATCTAAAGCGTGGAATGGATTGTGTGGGGAACCATACCAGATAACAGTGAAAGATGGTTTGTTTGCTTCTTTTTGAGTTTTGATAAACTTAAGAGCTTCATCGACGATTATCTCAGATGAGTCGCCTTTGAACTCTTCAAACGTTCCTTTGCGACCCATAACAGGATTTAGGTCGAAAAAGTTTGTAACTGTCAACCATTCATCAAAACCTATAGCGCCAGGACTATGTGGGTCATCTGCCAGTACAGGTATGCCAGGACCACGCAGACCGTCTAAGTGCCACTTACCAAAGTGACCAGTAGCATAGCCAGCTTTCTTGAGAGCTTGAGGAAGTGTTTTCTCTTCAAGCCTTATCGCATAACCATGAGCGTAAACGCCAGTTCGATCGTTAGCACGACCAGTAAATACACTTGCTCTTGTAGGAGAACAAACGGGAGCTGCAGCATAGAAGCGGTTGAAGCGTAAGCCGTTTGCCGCCATAGCATTTAAATTTGGTGTTTTAAGAAGAGGGTGATTCATATAACCTGTTTGACCCCAACCTTGGTCGTCGGTCATGACGAGGACTATATTTGGCTTCTCGGCGAATGAACTGAGGCTTAGAAAGAAAGAAAATATGAGGCAACAATATTTAAACATGAAATTCCTTTTTGATCGTTGTAAGCACTACGAAAGAAAATATAAACTATGACTATAAAGTTATACTTATTGAATATTTTATAATAAAAATACTAATTTTTGAACAAAGAGTCGATATCCCAATCGGGAAGAGGAGTAAACTCGTTCATTTCTAAGTTAAGCCCAAGACCAAACGGAGCTTTATTAATTGTCTCTAAACAGATTTGGCCATTTTGAATGTTTAGTGAAGTAAAGCCACGGCTATTTTCGTAAAGGTCGGAGTGAGCTTCTGTAACAGCCATTTGTAGTTCTTTGGAGTACATACTCAAGCCTTTCATGTAGTGGTGACCGTTGCGTTCTATATGTTTCAAACCAAGCGCGGCTCCAACACATAGATCTTGAATAAGGGCTACGGGGCCTACATTGCAAAGGTCTTCACCACTTAAAATCCCGCCCTGTTCTTGAGTGAGGCAGAAGTTTGCGAGTCCTTTAAAAACACCTTTACAGTTTTTGTGACTCGTTCCAACATATCCAGAATCCATCGCAAGTTGAGCATTCTTAAGTTTACCATCAGCTTCATCGATGATCATTTTTGGTTTGTTAGGCCAGTTATTAAATGCTTTTGCCGTATCAGCAGATAAAGCAAGGTTTCTATGGAGAGCTTGTTCAATAAATAACAGGTTTTTGAAGAAGTCTTGCAGCTCTTCATTTTGCGAAAGCTTTTGCCAGTAACTTATAAAGTCATGAGCATCCGTAAAGAATTCATTGCCGTCCAATGTAAAAGAGTAGTCAGGACAATAAATTTTCATGAGGTCTGCGACTTTGTTCAGCCTTTTAGAGTCCTTTTCGAGATCGCCAAATAACTTGATCTTAAAATACTGGAGTCCGTAAGTATTGATAGACTCTTCAAGGGTTTGTGGAAGGCCGTCAGCAATTATTTCATTGTCAGTTAGGTCTGTGTTTAATATAGGATCGGCAAGACCAACAGTGTGCCGTACAAATACACTTTGGGATAGTTCAAAGTGAAACCACTCCTTAGATGTTTTTGACGGTAGTTCGGGGTAGATAACTTCAGGTTTGAATCCGAGTTGACCGCTTTTAAGTAAATCAGCAAAAGGCTTTTTATGAGCTGCACAAAACGCCGAGATAAGAGCTCTTTCAACTAGAGAAACTCCAAAAGAGTAAAGCAGTGGTTCTTTGGTAGAGGCAAGCTTACTTTCTTGTAGTTTGTAGAGCTCTAACCAAAATGAAAAGAGGGTTTCTGAGGATTCTATTTTCAGAGCTAATTCAGAAGCAGAAAGGACTACTTCGAGCATTTCTTCTATATCATACTGCGTACTTGTTTCAGGATTCTTAGTGAACCACTTGGGCGCTAAGCCTTCAGACGAAATGCCTTTATGGATTTGCCCATTAATTGAGAGCTCTACTTCGAGGAAAAGATGTGGAAGAGCTCTGAGTGTCGTTATACCATACTTAAAAGGAATGCGCGTTTGCATATTCAAGACATAGTGGTTTACGGACAGTAGTTTAAGACTCATGCTTTCCCGATTTTGTTTAACTCTAAAGTAGTTATTTTAGGCTTATTATCTTGTTAGATTACCATCAGTTATCAAAAAATCCTCAATGAGTTTCTTTTGGAATAGTTTTATCTGCCCCGTCTAAGATGTATGGTTGGGGCAATTGAAGCTCAAAGGATGTCATGAAGAAAAGGTTTACTCTTATAGAACTCATCGTTGTTATGGCGATTCTTGGGGTTTTATTTTCTATCCTTGTTCCAGCTTTAACTGAAGCGCGCGCTAAAACTCAGATAGCGCTCTGCAAAAGTAATCTTCAGCAGTTTGGCAGTGCCATAGCGATGTATGTGATTAGCAATGACAACATCATGCCCATTTTTAGAAATGGCACTTGTGACGCTCCACATGAAGGCGACGGTAGGCAAAGTGGCAGTATCGCTCCGGGCAATCCAGCTCTTTGGACATATGAGTACCTAGGCACAGAGAAGGTTTATTCTTGCCCATTGGTAGTGACCGATCAACAGTTTGTGATTAATCCAAAAGTTGGTAATAAGGGCTTGTGGGGAACCTACGCTTATTTGAATTTCAAAGCGCCTAAGGATGAAGATCCTTACAAAAAGTATCGCAATGGTAAAGACGCTGAAAGGAGTCAGATAACTTCTGTAAATGAGAAGTCGGATAATGCCTTGATTGTTGATTTTCCAGAAGAGAGTAAGGCGATTTGGTTTCCGAATTATCAATGGAAGTATGACTACATTCACTTTAACATTTTGATGAAAGATAACAGTCTAAAGTATCAAGGTACTAAGATCACGAAGCTAAATATGTTTCTGTGGAATAAAACCGAGTGGTACTAAGGCTTTAAAACGACTTTTATCCCTTTGGGTAGATTTTCTATTTGTTCAGGAGTCGTGATTTTTGTGCCGGTAAGGATGATGTTTTCTAGTTTAAGAAATCTCGTTAAAGGCAAGTTGGATGCGTTAGTTCCTAAGTTTGAAACTGTGTGAAAGTTTGGACTGCTGATGGATAAGGTCTGAGTTTTAGAACTGAATTTATAAAAGTCTTTTTTGCTGTCTTTATTGGCAATACATAGCAGTCGTAAAATGGCCCCATCTAGTGTTTTTCGAGGTTGCGCGGCATTTTGATAACACAGCATTCTTTCCAGAGTAGATAACTCAACATTGAATAAATGAGCTTCTTTAAAAAGTAAGGCCAAATTATCTTCTGAGAGAAACTTTTGGCTACCGCGAATTTCTGCATAACGCTTTGCCAATCGATAAATTTTCGAAGTGCGGCTGGCGCTATTTATTATCTCATCAAAGTCTTGTTTGATGAGTAGACAATTGTAGCGGAAATCGAGAGCTAATTCATTCTCAGGGTTTTCTTTGAGGTACTCATCTATGGTGTGAAGCGCGACCTTGATCGACTCATGAGGTTTAGAGTAAACGGATAAGTTTAAGAACTTATCTGTCTCTAAGACAAAGTCTCGGGAAAGTTGTGAGTAGCGATTTTTAGCAGCTTGTTGATCACCTAGAAACTTTTGAGATAAGTGGTTAGCAATTATCTTTGCAGTATCGGCTTCGGTGATTCTTCGATTAAGATTAAAGACAAAGAGTAAAGTCACTACGAACATGATGAAGATAAGACTAAAGCCAGTTAAACAAGCAGTTTGATTTCGCTTGAAAAATAAAGCGGCTTCCCTAAAGAAATAACCTTTATCGACTGAGGTAGAGTAACCCGCGAGAAAGTTAGAGATGTCGCGTTTTAAAGCTTTTACAGAGGGGTAGCGCTCTTCGGCTTTGAGAGATGTCGCTTTCTTAAATATATGATCCAGAGTTTGCGGCAGGAACTTTTCGGGAATGGCTTTCGAGGGTAGGCGCAAGTTACCAAGTTTGGTTGCTTTAAGGACTTCCTCAATCGAACCATTTACAGTTGATTGATAAGTCAAAATGGAAAAGAGTAAACAACCAAGAGCATAGATGTCGGTGCTTTCTGTTTTTACACCATCGAGAGAAGCCTGCTCAGGAGCCATATAACCTGGAGTGCCTTTGAGCTCACCATTTTGAGTCATGCTGTAGAGTAAGTCAGGGCTGAGTTTCACCTCATTTTCTCCGCTGTAGAACTCAGGTTCAGTGACAATCTTGGCTAAACCCCAATCACAAACTAAGACTTCGCCGTGAAGACCGATCTGTATATTATCTGGTTTTAGGTCTAGGTGAATTACGCCGCGAGAGTGAGCGTAGTCCATGGCGTCGCAGATCTTATTAAAGATTTCGAGAAGAACGTTTAAAGGGTAGTTTTTCTGATACTCTTCATCGCGCTCAGCTAACTTTCGGAGTATATCTCGGAGGGAGTCGCCGACCTTCAAATCCATTGTGAAAAATGGTTTGTCTTCAGAAAGACCTATGTCATGAACAGAGATGATGTTTGGATGTTCGAGTTTAGCAGTGAGTCGTGCCTCTCTTAAAAATATCTCATATAGTTCATCAGAAGCATCGTCATGAAGTTCAGCCATGGCGACATACCGATCTGTCTTTTTGTCAAAGACTTTATAGATGGTTTTCATACCACCTTCATTTAGGAAAGTCTTGTTTGAGTACTGTTTAACTAAGTCTCCCAATTCATTGTAGATAGGAGCATTTGCATGAGGGATAGTTTTGGACTCCTCGTACAAGTGCTTCATGCCACGGGCAAGATCTCTTAGTTCGTCATCCATCAGAAGTACTCAAGCTTTTCCCTTAGAGAGTTTATCTCTTGAACCATTCTATGCTTAACTCGATTCTTGAGTTTTAGAGCTGAATTTTCAGTGATGTCCAGTTCTTTAGCTATGTCAGCAGTTGACTTGCTTTTCATGGCCATTTTAAAAACTATCATAGCTTTTTCTGAAAAAAGAGGAGCTATTTCATTTAACGCTAGAGCAACGATATGGACTTCCCATTCATCTTGGATGTACTGCGAAACGTCAGGCTCTTCCGCAAGATCAAAGCTCTTTTCGTCAAACTCTGTGGACTCAGTCTTATGGTGCTTTCTCAAATAGTCGATTGCGCTATTGCGGATTAAGCGACTGAGCCAAGTTCTAAACTTTGCTTTGCCTTCTGTACTAAAGTTTGGCAGAGCTTTCCAAAGTTTGAGCAGGATCTCTTGGATGACATCTTCAGACTCAGTTGCATTGAAGTTCATTTTAACTAAAACCATTTTAAGAAAGTCGCGGTAGTAAAAAACAAAATCATTCCAAGCCTCAGAGTCGTTTTTATCTTGAGCTCGTTGTAGAAGAGTTTTTCTTGTGTTCCAGCGTTCGGTCATCTTTCCCCATAGGTTGATACTAGTATATATATTGCAGGCTCTAAGCGCAATTTATTGCCTAATGCTTACTCAGGGTTTGTCTTTAAGTCAAAGGTCTTTTCGAGAAAAGTTTCATTTGTCGGAAGATTTAAAGTAATTTACTTAATCATGGCCTTCTCGAAAAATTACTTACGTGTATAGGCTAATGGTTGAATCAATACAATGGAGACTTTTGTGGCTTATAGAACGTTTACTATGATAGAACTGTTGGTTGTTGTAGCGATAATTGGCATTCTTGCTTCTATTCTTTTGCCGTCTTTAAAAGGTGCTAGGACTAAAGCAATAAAGGCTGTTTGCTTAAACAATACTTCCCAACTCCATAAAGCTCTTATGGGAAATGCCATAGATGATGATGGCCGTCCAGCCTGGGATACCAAAACTTCAGATAGTGGTCCATACCCAAATAACATCACACGCCGTACAACAACAAACTTAGACATGCCGAAAGAATCTTACTATTGCCCAGTAAAGTCAGTCTATAACGTAGACTCCGCTTGGATCTATAACCCGAACTTTCGTGTGGCAAATTATACATTTACCTACTCAAGGCCAAATGGTGAGATCAGTACGAAGATCATCTCGAACCAAGAGTGGGTCGACAGATTCAGTACAGTTGAAAACCCTTCCGATGATAAGTTTGTCATTGACGATACGGTTAAAAATGGCAGTGACTTTAGTTGGGTTACTATCTATGGAGAGAAGACAAACCACTACGGTTATGGCAAGCTTGATCAAAATGCAGCTTATGTCGATGGACATGCAAAAGTAACTTCTTATAAAAACTGGACATCGCGCATAGCAATTGGCGGTAGCAAAGCTTTTTGGTGGTAATCTTTTATCAGCGTGGCCTTTTTACGAAACCCCTCACGTGTGTATGACTGTAAGTATAAATGATTACTAAGAGGGGAGTCTCAGTGAGCAATAAAAAATTCACCTTGATAGAGCTGTTGGTTGTAGTCGCAATAATTGGCATTCTTGCTTCGATGCTTTTGCCGTCACTTAGCCAAGCTAGAATTAAAGCGATAAAAGCTGTGTGTTTGAGCAATACATCTCAACTTCATAAAGCTTTTACTGGAAACTCAATGAACCATGACGATCGCCCAGTTTGGGACGAAGTAACAGGGAACAATGGCAACTTTCCAAATAATATAACTCGAAGAAATACTACTGAACTCGATCTTCCGCAAGATATTTACTACTGTCCAGTTAAGCAAGGTTATGACACTGATGGGGCTTGGGTATTTAATGACAGCTTTCGAGTTGCGAATTACTCATTTACTTTTTTACGACCCAATGGTCAAATATCTAACCGCACGATAACTGGGCAAGAATGGGTAGATAGATTTGGGGCAGTTGAAAATCCTTCCGATGATAAGTTTGTGATCGACGATACGGTTAAACTAGGATCAAATTTTACATGGATAACTATCTACGGCGAGAAGACCAACCACTATGGTTATGGCAGGCTAAACCAAAACTCTGCTTATGTGGACGGTCATGCAAAATTGACCTCTTACAAGAGTTGGACCGCCCGTATGGATGTTGGCGGCAATAAAGTCTTTTGGTGGTAAAGTTTTAGCGCTGTGGCCTTAGTGTTACTTATCTATCGTGTATAGATCAAAATTGTTGAGGTTGTTGTGTTGAAAAAGTTTACTCTCATAGAACTCTTGGTAGTTCTTGCTGTTCTTGGGATCTTGTTATCCTTACTATTACCTTCATTGAAAGCTGCTAGAACTAAAGCTAAGAAAGCCGTTTGTTTAAATCAAACTGCTCAAATGAATCGCGCTTTTTTAGCAAATTCTAAAAATCACAATGATCGCCCATTTTGGGATACTCAAACTGGTGATAATGGTCAATTTCCAAACACTATTACCCGTCGAAATGCCGAAGAAATAAATCTTCCCAAAGAAATCTATTATTGTCCAGTAAAGCTTGGTTACGATACAGACGGCGCTTGGGAGCACAATGCTAGTTACAGAGTCGTGAACTACTCATTTACCTTTAAAAGGCCCAACGGTGGTATTTCTCAACGAAGCTTGGTGAATCAGAATTGGGTCGAAAAGTTTTCTCTAGTTGAAAATCCAGCCGAAGATAAGTTTATCATCGACGACACAGTGAAGAGAAATGGGGCGTTTGATTGGATAACGATCTATGGGCAAAAGACAAATCATTACAGTTATGGGCGCTTAGATCAAAGCTCTTCTTTTGTCGATGGCCATGCAAAAATCACCAGTCTACAAACGTGGAATGCACGTTTAGATGTCGGCGGTAATAAAGTTTTCTGGTGGTAATTCTCAAATTTTTTTGAAAGTGATGTCCTTATTGTATGCAACTTTCCGTGTATAGGGTGTGTGAGTATTGGAAGGCTTTGTGTTGTTGAATAATTGGATGTGTATATGAGAATGTTTAGGTGTAAGGGAGTCGGCCGGCGAAGTTTTACTTTGATAGAGCTTTTAGTCGTTGTCGCAATCATAGGAATATTGGCGTCATTGTTATTGCCGTCGTTGAGAAACTCAAGAGACATGGCTTATCGAGCGGTGTGTGCAAGTAACCTCAAGCAAGTGGGCGTTGGCTCCAGTTTATTTAGTAAAGATGACAACGGAAACTTGCCGACATGGTTTAGAACGGGGAACTCCAACTTTGCTTCTTACTGGATGTTTTATAACGGTAGGTATCGCGGTATTGGCCTTCTTTATGAAGCTGAGTACTTAAAGACTGAAGAGATATTTTACTGTCCGGCTCATTCTCAACAAGAAAATGCCTTGTTGAAGCACAATGGTACAGGAAATACTTGGGGTGGCATAAAGTGGCGTTCTTCTTTTACTTCCAGAGCTATTTCCGATGGTACAGGTGGCATAGAAGTTGAGACTGATTGGAAGCTTATAAACTATGCCGATAAAGTGACTTATACTGACTTTGTCGGTGTGAATAATTGGACAAATGGTACGGTAAGCATTTACTGGCCTCATAAGAACACGGGTTTCAATCGTCTTCTTGGAGAAGGCTCAGTAAAGTGGGTTAGACCTGGAAGTGAGATGAAAACTGCTAGTTCGTCGACACCTGGGAATAATCGATTGTTAAGGATGTACCAAGAACTAGAAGATGACTAAAGGCTAAACTTTTAAGTGACGAATCTGAAAAACTTACATATTCGAAAAAGCTTCTCTTTGATTGAGCTCTTAGTTGTTGTTGCGATAATTGGCATACTGTTGTCAATCTTATTGCCATCTTTAAGTTCGGCACGTCTTCAAGCCAAGAAAGCTCTTTGCTTGAATAACACCGCTCAATTGAATCAAGCGTTTTTGAAAAATGCGGCCAACTATAACGGGCGTTATTTTTGGGATGTGGTTTCTTCAGATAATGGGAATTTTCCTAATAATATCACTAAAAGAAATACAGATGAATTGATGTTACCTCAAGAAAATTACTATTGTCCAGTTAAAGAAGTTTATAACCGTGAAGCAGCCTGGGTACACAACGCAGTTTACCGAGTTGCTAATTACTCCTTCACATTCTTGAGACCGAATGGAAATATCACTAGTCGTTCAATTCTCAATCAAGAATGGGTTGATCGTATATCTGAGGTTGAAAATCCATCTGATGATAAGCTGATCATTGACGATACAGTCAAGTTAAATGGGAAGTTTAGCTGGATAACTCAATACGGCGAAAAGACGAATCACTATGGTTATGGGCGTTTGGACCAAAGTGCATCTTATGTCGATGGACATGCCAAGTTAAAAAGCTTTACGACGTGGCGTGAGCGGCTAAATGTTGGCAGCGGCCGAGTTTTTTGGTGGTAAACGTGTGTCAACTTTCACCTTTGTAACAATTCATTTAAAAGAAATTTAGATTTTTTGGATAGTTTGCTGTCCAAAACGCTCCTCTAGGTCACTTAAGGTATAAGTGATCTGGTAGAAGTTGCATGAGACAAACCTATAAATGTGTGCTGGGTTTGTGCTTGAAACTGGTGTTCGTGAGAAGAGCAAGGGAAGAAATGGCTAAAGCCAGTATTCCCTATATGTGTTTGTGAATTATGGAAAGTTTGTAAGATTCTCAACTTTCCATTCTATCACTAAAGTTGTTGTAGTGTGCATTGTCGGAGAAAAGTGTTGTTGTGTGAACCACGCTTGCGATCCCTCATATTTTTATTGCCTCACTGCTTTGTGTTAATAGCATTAAGTTGGAAAATTATATGGATAACTATCCAGATGAAGAAGAGTATGACTATTTAGAAGATCATGAGTCTGAAGAACTGACGACTGATGATATTTTAGAAATCCAAGAAGAATACCGTAAAAAGCGTCTCAAAGAAACTTTGATAGGGCCTATCATATCAACAGTATTTCACCTTGTTTTAATCGTTGTTTTAGCAATAATGATTACCGATAAGTATAAAGATGAAGTTCCAGAAATAGTTGTGAAGATGGAACAGGTAGAAGAGATAAAGTTGGAAGAACCACCACCGGTGGAAGAGCCAGAGCCTGTTGAACAAGAAGATAATGTTGTGAATCCTGTCTTGACGACTGTGGCTATAGAAAATGTTGATACCAACGATGCTGCTTTAGAAGATACCAACGATGAAGCTCCTTCAACAGATGACGATTCAACTGTAGAAGCTGTTTCAGATATAGTTGTTAGCCCATCAGCTTTTGCTTCGCCAAATGTCTATGGTGGCCGTTCTGCTGCTGGTCGAGCAAGTGCAGTGTCAAACTTTGGTGGTACTAAAGCAGGGCAAGCTTCACTTCTAAAAGCTCTTTGGTGGTTGAAAAAAGTTCAGAAACCTGACGGTTCATGGGGTGCGAAAAATCAGGCTGGACTGACCGGTCTAGGTCTACTAACTTTCTTGGCACATGGTGAAACACACCTTTCTAAATCATTTGGGCCAACGGTTAAAAAAGCCATAGACTATTTAATAAATGATAAAATTGATCGCGGTAAAAAACATGGTTCTTATAACCACGCAATCAAAGCATATGCCTTATCTGAAGCTTATGCTATGACTGGTGTAAGTATGATCGGACCGGCAATGAATGAGTGTATGTCACTTATTTTAGATAATCAGCAAGCTGGCGGTTCATTTGACTATGGTTATGCCAAGTCAGAAAGACGTCAGGACTTGTCTTTAGCAGGTTGGAACTACCAAGCCATGAAAGCTGCTTATGGTGCTGGCTGTGAACTTGAGAAGCTTCCGGGAGCTATACAGAAGTCGATTGATTGTCTTAAAAGCATGGGCGGTGCAACGAACTCTTTTGTCTATGAGTATACAAATAATAACTTTGGTAACTCACCTAAAAAGAGACAGCAGTCAATGAGAGCTGTTGGTGCACTTTGTTTACAGTTATTTGGCGAAGGGAATTGCGACGAGATCAAAGAAGATATTCGTCTAATTGCGACTGAAGACCTGAAACAGTTGAGCTGGAATAACCCACCCAAAGAGTTTTCTCTATATGGCTGGTACTATGCGACTCAAGTTATGTTTCAGTCTGGCGGTAAAAACTGGAAACCTTGGAATCGTAAGTTTCAAAAAGAGCTTACGACAAACCAAAGTGAAGAAGGCTACTGGGACTATCCGAGTTTACATGATGGTGTAGCTAGGATTATAAACGGCCAGTTAGAAGAGCGAGTTTATGCAACAACTCTCTCTGCACTCATGTTAACGGTTTATTACCGTTACCTGCCTTCAAACAAAAGTGTTTCAATTCTTACTCAGAAAGATCAGAAAAAGAAGATGGGCGCTATGCCTGAAGAGGAGCTTGATCTTATCGATTAAGTTTTAGAAAAATTTCTCACACAAAGCAAAACCAAGAAAGTCTATTCGTAGGCTTTCGGATGAAGGCCACGGCTCATTTTAAAAAATGTTTTCATTTTTTTGATGAACGTGGCCTTTTTCTTGAGATGTCCTCGTGTGTATAAGCAAATAGAGAGAGTTGGTTGTTGTGAAGAACGACAGCCTTAAAAATTTGTGTCGAGGAAAAGAATGAATCAAAGAAAATCAGTAAGCCTACTTAACCTTTTGGCTTTGTTATTTTTAGTTCCAGCTGTGCAGGCTGAGGATAAGTACTTTGAAACAACCGTTAAACCATTTTTAGATGAGTACTGTATACGTTGTCACGGGGAGAAAAAGCAAAAAGGTGATCGTCGTTATGATATGATCTCCTCAGACTTCTCAGATAGAGAGTCGGCTTTTCTTTGGCAGGATATGCTCGATCAACTTCACCTTGGCGAAATGCCACCTAAGAAACCATTTCCAACTTCTGAAAAACAAGAAGAGATAGTTGCTTGGATAACAACTAAAATGGACAAGATCCGCGAAGAAAAGCTCGCCAGCAAAACTGGTACTGTCATGCGTCGCTTATCTCACAAAGAATTTAGTAATACTCTCTACGACCTTTTTGAGTTCAACGATCCAAACTTCCTCATGGCCTATGGTTTACCAGAAGACTCAATTGAGCATGGATTTAACAACAACGCCAAAGAACTGAAGACCACAAGTTTCCTTTATGAGAAGTACCTTAAAGTGGCCGATAAAGTTTTGGACAATGTTGTCTTACCTAGAAAGGTTCCAAAACCAAGAAAGTGGACTTTAACACCAGAAAACCTTTGGGGTGGCCGTGATGTTCCGGTTTATCACAAAGACAAAGAAGGTAAATCTTATGCAGATCTTATTGGTAGTATGAAGATGGCTTCGAGATGCTGGGTTGAAAAAGGTTTTGAAGCACCAATTGAAGGTACCTATAAAATTCGCATAAAAGCTCAGGTTTTAAACAGAAACCATCCTGACTGGAAGCTTCACACTACGCCAAACCCTAAAGACGATTTTAAGCTTGGAGTATACGCTACTTCAAAAGAGTATGGGCAGATCTCAGCAGACAACATTTCAGACTATCACTTGAAGACACTAGTCATTGGTGATGACAAAATGGACTATGAAGTTGAGGCTCACCTAAAAAAAGGTTTTGCTCCTTATATGATCTGGCTAAACGGCGTCAAAGGAGCTTACTCAGGTAAGATAACTGAAATAGCTAAAAAGCGTTTCGGCGTGAAAGGTCGAAATGAAGTTTACTTAAAGCATGGTCGTTGGAAAGTAACTGACATGTACTACCGAGGCTCTAGAATTCGAGTTTATGGCATGGAGATCGAAGGTCCATTTTTTAAAGAGTGGCCACCAAAGATTACTAAGAAGGCTTTTGATGGGAAACTCCCAGAGAAAGTAGATGCGAAGTACTTAGAAAGTCATCTTGTTAAGTTTGCATCTAAAGCTTGGCGTCGTCCGGTACAAAAACAAGAAATTAGTAAAATCATCGAACTAGCAAAAGCAAACTTAAAAGCTGGTGACTTAAATGCTCTTAAGATCGGTATGAAAGCGATCTTAGTTTCACCTGGTTTTCTGTACCATTATCAAAATGACGGCATGCTGAACGATTATGGTCTGGCATCGAGACTTTCATATTTCCTCTGGGGAACAGCACCGAGTGAAGATCTGATGAAGATGGCGGTGAATGGTAAGTTAACAGATGAAAAATCTTATGATCAATTAATCAAGACCATGGTTGATTCTCCAAAGACAAATAAGATGTTGAAAGATTTTGCTTTTCAGTGGTTAAACTTTGGTAAAATCTTGGTGATGCAGCCAGATAAAAACAAATTTAAGAGCTTCTACAAAAGTGGTGCGAGTAAGTACATAACAGAAGAGACGAACCAGTTTTTAATTGATCTTCTGAGAAATAACAAAAGCATCTATAACTGCGTCGACAGTGACTATGTTATGGTGAATAGCGCCATGGCCAAGCACTATGGTTTGAAAGGCTTCAAAGGCAAAGGTTTTAAGGCTCTGAAGTTACCGCCAAACTCTATTCGCGGTGGTCTTATAACTCAAGCAAGTGTTTTAGCCGCAACTTCAAATGGTGTTGATACATCGCCAGTAACTCGCGGTATATGGGTTATGGAAAATTTACTAGGAACACCTCCACCAGCACCGCCGGCAGATGTCGAACCTCTTGAGCCAGATATACGTGGCGCTACGACTTTAGTTGAGCAGCTTAAAAAACACCGCGAAATGGAGAGTTGTTCTAGCTGCCACAAAAAAATCGATCCCCTCGGTATGCCTTTAGAAAACTTTGATGCAGTTGGTAAATTTAGAACAGACTACGGCGGCAAAAAGAAGCTTGTTGTTGAAGCTGCAACGGTGACTTCAAACGGAACTAAGATTGAGAATATCATTCAGTATAAAAAGTTCTTGATGGAGAACAAACCATTATTTGCCAAGTGTCTTACTGAGAAGTTACTGAGTTATGCAACTGGTCGAGATATGACTTACTTGGAACGAGGCGAGATAGATAAGATCGCTAAAGGACTCGAAACAAAACAAGGTTTTAGAGACCTGTTGATTACAATTCTAAAAAGTAACACCTTTAAGTCGCGATAGGAGTGGAGGAAAAGATGATGAATAGACGAAACTTTTTAAAAGCCTCTGGCATTTCTATTGCTTTGCCATTTATGCCTTCATTGGCTCACGCGGCAGGTCAAAAAACTACAGACGCAAAACGTCGTATGGTTTGTGTACACCAGTGTTTAGGTTGGGAGCCTAGAGCCTTCTTTCCAAAAGAAGTTGGTAAAGACTATAAACTGTCAAAGACTTTGCTGCCGCTTGCTGAGAATAAAGATAAATTTACCGTATACTCTGGTCTAGAGCATGGAGTTACTGGCGGTCATTATGCCGAACATGCTTTCTTGACTGGTGTCCATATCGAAGATGCGAAAAAGTACAAGGAAGGCAATATATCCGTTGATATGAAAGCTGCTGAACATGTTGGCTTTAATACACGCTTTTCTTCACTTCACTTAGCACTTCCTGGTGGAGTTGGTCGTTATGACCGTACTTCATGGACTCGTGCTGGAGTCTCAGTGCCTATGCAAGAAAAGCTTGACCTAGTCTTCAGTCAGTTATTTACCGAAGAGACTTTAACTGCTCGTAAGAGAGCAAAAAAGATCCTAGAAGAAAATAGCAGTGTAATCGACACAGTCTTAGGTCAAAGTAAAGACCTAAGTCGTAAGATGAATAAAGACGACAAAGTCAAAATGAGCGAGTTCCTAAGTAGCCTACGTGAAACTGAAAAGAAAATTCAGGCTCAAAATAAGTGGGTCATGAGTGCTAAGCCAAAGGTCAAAGGCATCGGTACAGTTCCATCAAACATTAAAGAACTATTTCCGCTTTACTATGACATCATCGCTTTAGCGCTGCAGACAGATTCCACTCGTGTTGCATCATTGCAATTACCAGTGACAAACAACGTCTATAGCGACTTGGGAGATGACATCACAGAAGGTTGTCATTTACTATCTCACCATGGTCATTCTAAGAGTCGCTTGGCTCAGTTGGCTAAGATCGAAGCTTATCACATGACACTATTCAATAACTTCTTGAATAAGTTGAAGAACATCAAAGATGGAGAGTCAAACTTACTTGATAACACCATCGTCTTAAATGGTGCAGGTATGGGCAACGGTAGTGCTCACTCTAACCGCAACCTACCAGTCATACTTGCTGGAGGTGGTTTGGAACATGGTGAGCATAAAAACATGTACGATAAAGATAAGATAGCGACGCCGCTTTGTAACCTTTACCTCTCTATGTTGCACTGGTTCGGTGTTAAGGCAGATAGCTTTGGCACAAGTCGCAAAGCCCTAGAAGTTTAAGTTGTGTGTATGCCCGGAGAGCTTTCTCCGGGATTTTTTTTGAAGTTATTTTACCCTCCAGTCGACCCTGCTTTTTTACCAAATAGCGACTTGAGCTCGGTGACTTTAGTGATAGTCAGTTGACCGTTTTTATTCGAACCTTTTCCGGTAAGCTTTATGGCCTCACCACAGTAGTAGGCGAGGTTGAAGTCATGGAAGTCTCTAAACTGAATTTCAAGTTTCACGCTAGATCCGTCAGGTAAATCAAGGTAGAAAACTTTTGCTTCGTTTAGGTCATCAGATAAACGAAGTCTAGACTGGACGACGATCTCGTCACTATTGACTTTCACCCAACGGCTAAAGGCTTTTTCGCGGTGTTCATCTATACGCTCACCGCTAAGACCGTTGAGGGCTTGTGATTCACCGCCAAAGGAGTTTACATCGACACCAAACTTTTGAAGAATTGCTAGATGAAGCTTTCCAAGTCTTTGGTTTCCGTTGTAGCGTAGGTACCTACCAGTTTCGATCAAACCACCACCTTTACCCGCAATGATCGCCGGGATTCTGGTTGCAGTATGGTTGTCACTGTGGCCCATGCCAGAACCGTAAAGGACGATACTATTGTCGAGGACTGTTTGGCCATTTACATCTTTATATGACTTCATTTTAGTCAGTAGTGAGTCGAACTTTTCCATATGCCACTTACTGATTTTTAGAAGAGCGTCGATATTCTCTCGACTAAAGTTTCTAAAGAAGTGCGAAAGGTAGTGGTGTTGTTCGGTTATTCCTAGGAAATCAAAGACCATACGACTGTTGCTGTTACCGAGCATGTATGAGATACAGCGAGTTGAGTCAGTCCACAATGCGAGCGCCATGAGGTCCAACATAGTTTCAACTTGATCGTCTAAGTTACCGCTGACTTCAGGTCGCTTAAGAGTAGAAAAGTCTACTTTTGAAGTGGATCGGTTATTCATATTTTGCAGTCTTTTTTCAGTTTCTCTTACTGCGGTGAAGTACTGATCAAGTGTATCTTTATCTTGGTGTCCAGCTTTGCGTTCTAGTGTTTTAGCATCATCGCGAACACGGTCTAGAAGAGAAGACATCTCAGCTTTCTTTTTTGGGTGACTCATAGGGTTTCTAAAGAGTTGATCAAAAACTATCTGAGGGTCACTATTTCTTGGAATAGCTTTGCCTTTAGCATCGTAAGAAATGTAGCTGCAACCGATTTGGTTAACAAAGAGACCTTCAGTTGTAAGCTCTAGTGACCGAACCGGAGTCTTCTTGCCTATTTTATCGGCAATAAGTTGGTCCATAGAAGCACTTTTTGTATTTTGGTGGTGACCGGACATAAAGCGTCTAGTGGCGTGTTGGTGAGCAGAAAAACCAAAGTCACCCATATTGTCGAAGATGAGGAGATCTTTTTTATGTTTTGCAAATGGCTGCATAAGAGGAGCCAGGCGATACTCCTTTTGATTTCCTCCTGTGACATTCCAAGACGGCGGGTGAACACCATTTGGTTTAAATAAACTTACAAATCTCAATGGGCTCTGGTCGTCATTTTTACTTTTTGCAGAGGCCTTCATCATATTGAGGAAAGGCAATGGCATAGCGGCTCCAGCACCTCTGAGGAAACTTCTTCTATCTATTGAGTAACTCATTCTTAATTCTCCTTGGCAAGGTAAACTTCTTGAAATGGCATACTTTGAGAAATGGTAAATATAAGGTCTTGGTAAGTACCATTTTCTTTGATCATTTTTGAAACTATTTTTTCGACTGCCTCTTTATCGTAAACTTCTAATTTTCTACAGAGAGCATAAGACATAGTTTTGCGGACAATATTTCGAATAATTGTCTCTTTATGCTTAGTCTTAAGAAGTTTCTTGAGGCCTGTGAAGTCGGTGAATTTTTCGCCGTACAATTCACCTGAAGCATCTATTGGAGACTTAGGCGAAGTAACTTTTGTCTTTCTGTTTTTTATGCCACCCATGTGACTGCGGAACTTGCCCATAGAGTCATAAGACTCGAGAGCAAAACCAAGAGGGTCGATGCGATCGTGACATACAGCACAGGTTTTATTGCTTTTATGTATTTCAAACCGCTCGCGAAATGACAAGTTTTGACCTTTCTTGTTTTCCGCCACCACACCGACATCATTTGGTGGTTCTGGAAGATGATCGCCAAGAATTCTTTCCAGTACCCAAGTTCCTCTTAAAACAGGACTTGTACGTCCTTTTGAGGCATTCATTGCGAGTATACCCGGCATGGTTAATATGCCACCACGAGTTGTAGTGTTTTCTAAAGTTATTCTAGAATGAGGTACGTACTCTATTTCTATGCCTTTTCCTTTGCGATAGGCTTTGATTCCTTTTTGATCTTTCTTGTCGTAGTAACTACGGAGGAGTGGGTTAGCGAAGCTGACTTTGGAATCGATTAATTCCATGAGAGGGCGATTTTCTTTGATCAGATAATTAAAGAAATAGACAGGTTGAGTCATCATCGACTTTGTAACAGGGAAGCGACCGCCTATATGTTCGATCTCATTGAGAGCAAACCATTGGTAAGCAAAGTCCTCGGCTAGGTTTTTTGATTTGTCGTCACTAGCCATTCTATTTATTTCCTTTTTAAGGATTTCTGGTGAATTAAGTTTCTTTCGATAAGCTAGCGATAGGAGTTTTTTATCAGGCATAGATCCCCAGATGAAATAGGATAGTCTTTCGGCTATTTCATAGTCATCGACTTTTTGTTGCTTTCCTGATTGGGTTTTGACCATGTGACCTCGGAAAAGGAATCTTGGTGACATGAGCATTGCCTTGAGCTCAAATTTGGTGGATTCAATAACATCTTCGCTATCAATACGACTAAGAGTTTTTTGGATCTCACTTGTTGGCATGTGTCTTCTAAAAGCCATAGGAGCAAAGTTCTTAATAAGCTTTTCGGCATGACTTTTAGTGAAGTTATTCTTTGTGATTGTTCCAGAGTACTTTTCTAAGTGCGATCTATTTTTCTTTTGGAAAAGGTTACTTACTGCAGTTTCAGAGATAAATGCATACTTACCCCAGAGTACAGATGTTAGCGGAGTGTCATGAGTATCGTTTTGAAAGCCACTCTTTCCAGGAGGGTCAAGAGGCATAATTTTCTTGACTAAAGACTTTTCCATAACGGTCTCTTCAGCTTCAGCAAAATTTATATTTAGGTCAAAACCAAGAAGATCGCGGAGAGTGTTTTTATATTCATTTACAGAAAGACGTCTTGGCTTAGCAGGTCCGGCTTGAGCTTTTACATTTTGTATAAAAGTCTTTTTGTACCAGTTTTCATATAGAGCGACTTCTTTTTTACTTGGTTGAAGCTCATCGTCTGGGGGCATTTCTTTTTCGTGAATAAGATCTAACGCGGACTCAAAGACCTCATAGTTTTTGAGAAGGTCTTTTTGGTTTTTTATTTTTGTGAGATCGAGTTTGCCTTTAACTTTTTTACCACCGTGACATTCGATGCAGTATTTGTTTAAGAAAGGAGTGACTTCAGACTTCAAGGTAAGCTCTTTTGCTTGACCAGAGGTCGCTAATAACAGCCCAGTTAAAAGTGATTTTTTCATAAAAAGATTCCAGATTTTAATTGTTTAACTAGGCTTTCTGAAAAAATCTTACACTTTTCGGAATATTTTTTGAGAGACTTGCGATTTATCTATGATTGCCATATTATTGGCCTCATGGACATCAACTCAACACGCATGACGCTCATACAAAGAGTGAAGAATCGACTCGACGATAAATCGTGGGAGGAGTTTGCTCGTTGGTATGAACCCTATATCAAGGCCATCGCATATAAAACAGGAGTTCCTTTACCTCATATAGATGACTTGTGTCAGGACATCCTTTTACGAGTTTGGAAGAGTATTGAGAACTTTGAGTACAATCCAGAAAAGTGTAAGTTTCGTACTTGGTTAACCACTGTTAGTCGAAATCAGATCTATACCTTTTTTGGGCGTGAGAAAAAAAAACAAAACGATGTTGAGGTAAACGAGGAAATACTTGGGCCGGAAGAAGCTGAGTTAGATGAAATAATCGAAAAAGAGTGGCAAACTTACATCGTAAAACTTGCTATAGAGAAAGTAAGAGAAAGCTTTTCTGATAAAGTCGTCGATATCTACTTAGCATTTCAAAATGGTCAGACAGTAGATGCAATTGCCCAAAAGTACGAAGTGTCTGAAAGTTCTGTTTACGTTTACAATAAGAGAGTTAAGGCTGTAGTAACTCGCGAGATTGTATTACTAGTTAATGATTTAGAGTAGAAAAAAACGTAGAATTGTTCAAAACTTTTTAAGTCTTCCCTTTTAGAGTAAAACAGAATTAGAACTTGGGTATGATGGATCAGAAGTCGAACATAAATGAAACTGAGCAAAATTTCATCACTTCTTTTTACGATGAAGCGATGGAGATAGCACCTTCAAACCTTTACAAAGAAATCACTGAAATAAGTCGCCGTTATATAGGTGAAAGACAGTTTGCTCTTGGTGGTATGAAAGCCATAACTGTTTGTCAGGATGAAGCCACCGGACGACTTTTGGCGAAAGCTGTTATGAAAGAATCCAGCAGTGAAGCGGAAGTTGAAAGTTTTCTTCGAGAAGCAAGGATTACAGCTTCCTTGCAACACCCAAACATTATTCCGGTTTACGACATAGGCGTAGATCAGTTTGGTCGTCCTTTCTTTACTATGAAGTTGATCGAAGGGGAAACCTTAGAGACGATTCTTTTTAAGAAGAAAAATTCAGAGAAAGATGTGCCTCTTGAGTCATTGATAGAAGTCTTTATCAAGGTCAATGAAGCCATCGCTTATGCTCACTCTAAAGGTGTTGTTCATCTCGATATAAAGCCCGCAAATATACAGATAAGTGACTATGGTGAAGTCCTTATTTTAGACTGGGGTTTAGCGAAGATTATAGATGAGGATTGGGTCGATGAACGTTTTGAGGCCTACTCGCTAAGTGAGCTTCATAAAGACAACAAAACTATAGATGGTTATGTCAAAGGAACCTTAGGGTACCTTTCTCCTGAGCAAGCAGTTCCAGGTAGGCATAGAGATCATCGGTCGGACATCTATGCACTGGGCGCATTACTTTATGAAATGCTTACTTTGAGAAAGCCAATTATGGGTGAAAGTCTTAAGTTAGTTTTGAAAAAAACTATAGAAGGGAGGATAAAAAAACCGAGTCACTTAGTTAAGAGTGTTCCCCGTAGTCTTGAAGCTATATGTATGAAGGCTTTGGAGACAGACCCTGCTGATCGTTACCAGTCAGTAAATGATATAATTGAGGACCTTCAAGCATACACACGTGGGTTTGCTACCGATGCTGAACAAGCAGGCTCCTTTGAACAGCTGAGTCTTTTTTGCCGTAGAAATACTGCAGTTATGCTCCTTTCTCTGTTCTTTATAACTTGTTCTTTTGTACTGTTAATTTTCTTCTTTTTTAGTTTAAAAGAGAAGCAGCTTTTAGCAGAAGTTGAAAGGGATAAAGCTGTTGAGACCTTGAAGCTTTTGAAAGAGGAAAAAGAGAAAACATTTTTCTACGTAGAAAAGTTTAAGTCCGCTTTGGGTCAAGATGCTTTTAAAGCCTATAAAATAGGCGATTTTAAGCAGGCGCTTGCACTAATAAAGTATCAGAGCGATGAGGACTCTAAAATCCTCAAGTCTAAAATACACTTGCTCAAAGGTCAATACGATAAGGCAGAACTCGCTCTTGAAGGATTGGATAGCAAGAAAGTTAAAATGCTCAAAGAGCTGAAGCTTTTATTTGAGCGGCCAGTGGAACTGACATTTGAAGCCATATTGGCTCTATTCACTGAGTTTAAAGACGATCCTATACTGCATAGAGTATTAGACCAGCAATTGCCGGTTTTTAGATATGATAAGCGTTATAAATGCATACGCGAAATGATGAAGGAAAAAGACGGTCTTCACCCAAAATATAATTTTTTAGTAAAGAAAACTTCAGGTGGTTTTTCTGTTGATTTACATGGCAACCGTAAAGTGAGTTCATTACAATACCTGAAGTATTTAGGGCCGATTGTAGAGTTAGACTTATCGTCAACAAATGTAAGTTCGATCAGCGAGTTAAAAACCTTACCACTTAAAAGTTTGTCACTGAATGGCACCAATGTTTCAGACTTAAACCCACTTTTAAGTATTAAGAGCCTTAGAACTCTTAAAGTAGATTCTAGTTTTCCGACAAAAAAGTTAAGTGGCTTACCTAAATCGATTAAGGTTATAAAAGTGAAGTAGTTCAACCAAGCTCATAATTTAAGTTATGGATCTCTTTTTTAAGAGCAGTTTCGACTCGTTTTCGGTAAACATAGACAGTGTTTTCTGCCAGACCTAAGTCCTGCGCAATGTCGGCAATCTCTTTTTGAGATGATTGTAGAAAGACATCTAGAGCTAGTTGATTAAATCTTTTTGAGATTCTCTCCCAAGCAAGTTTCGAGATGAACTCTTTCCACTCATTGAGACTTATAGTTTCTATTTCTGCAGTTATTTCAACATCAGGTACTTCTTCATCGCTCATTTGGCTATTAAGCTTATTTTGCTTAAGGTTTCGATGGTCACGAATAAGGCTACGACTGATAATTGCTAACCAACTGCGAAAGCGACAACTTCCGGGGCGGTACTCAAACTCAGGAAGCTTTTTCCAAAGTTTAACCATAACTTTTTGAGTGAGGTCTTCAGCTTCATGAAAGTTGATGCCCATCTTAAGCATAAAACCTAGGACATAGCGCTGGTAAACATTCACAAACTCGTCCCAAGAACTCTCGTCAGCTGAGTTAGTGACCCTTTCGATTAATGTTCTTCTCGTAGATTGATTCATAAAACTTTTAAAAGATTTGAAATTTTTATCAAATATATCAAAAACCTGCCCTTTTAGCAAGTAACACAATTAATTGGAAAAATGGCTGATATGAAAAAATTTACTTTAATTGAACTGCTTGTCGTGATTGCTATAATTGGCATACTAGCGAGCATTTTACTTCCTTCTATATCGAAAGCAAGAGATAAAGGGAAATGGGCGGTTTGCTTGAATAATATCCGACAGATCGGTCTAGGTTTAGAGCTTTACACCATTGGCAATAATAATTATTTTCCGCAGTACGATGGTTGGACAAGTACAGTTAATAATGGTGTTACTAACAATGCTTTAGAAAACTATATAGACGTAGAAGTCTCGATGATTTGCCCTTCAGATAAAGGAGACTCCATAGGTAATAGTCAGCTTAAGTATCACGAACTAAAAGGCACGAGTTACCAGGCTGCAGCTCAAGTAAATCGTTCGGGTGTTGGCTATATATTTGATAATGATGAACCAAGAAAAAAAGACTACTATGATCATCCAACCATTAAGATCATACTCGGTGACTTGTGGCACAATAATCGTGAATGGCGAGATCCGCGTATGCAGTGGCATGGTGGGACAAATAATCGTCGTTGTAACATACTCTTTTTAGATGGGCATGCAAAGCTTTATAGCTTCCCACTTTTTTATGATACTATATCAGATGCGGCAGATTTAGATCCAACTCGAGGTTATCACTAAACGCAAATGAGATTTTTATTTAAAGGTTTAGAATAGACTACTCCCAAACAATACGGCTACTATTTTTGATGATGTATCCATGACTTATTTGAAAGGTCCAAAGTCTTTCGGCAGCAGGAAAGTCTTTTAGGCTTGGAGGGTCGAAAAGAACTTTTGGTGTACCGGTCATAGTTACTAGGTCACCGGTCTCGAAGTTTATAAACAGGAGACCAGCTTTTGGTGTTATAAGGAAGTTTCCAAGAGTATTAAAGTGAAAGTTTCCTGAGTAATCAGGGATGGTAAGCGTCTTCTCATCATTTACTTGAATAAAACCTTTTTCTCCACCTCTGTGAGATGCATCTGTACCATCGCTTGAAGATTTAAGATTGTGTCCTTTATAGCTACCGACAAAGAATGTTTCAGCTTCACTTATAAAGCTCGTTAAATTAGAATCGAAGTGGTCAAAGTGAGAGACTTTAACTTCCTGTATTTCTTCAGGCTGTAACATCCGTGGAGAGCGATGCTTAATGTATTTTGGACAATTACCGAAACATTGTTTTATTTTAACCGAAAACCCATGGTCGAAGATCTTATCAACTACCACGGAAAGGCGATTCCTCCGCTTGCTGTAAAGCATGATACCTAAAATACCAAGATGCATACCTTCGTGTAACTTAGCGTTTAAAGGATCACCCTCTGTGGGTAATTGATTTATGATTAAGCTTGTGTCTGTTGGTGATTGAATAAAGCCAAGTTCACCAGTCAATAAAGATGTCCAACAGTTTTCATTTTGATCTGCATGAGACAATATAATGAAAGGCAAGTCTTGGAAAAACTGGCGATGTTGTTTTGGTATAAAAGAACGAATAACCTTTTTACCAAATACGGCCATTTTCTCTGCTACACCAAGGCTTTTTTGTATTTGTAACTCACCTTCATGGAAAGGTGAGCTTTCAGTCGTTGTCATTATAAATGTCCTTTTAAAAAGCGCCGCATTTATTTGGCAATATTACTTCTTTCCATCGGAATAAAACCAGGTATGTCTTCTACTCTTTTTAACCACGTCTGGACATTTTTATAGTCGTCCAGAGAGACGTTTCCTTCTGGAGCTAAAAGGATGTAAGTGTAGTTAGAGATATCTGCGATAGTTGCATGCTCACCCACAAGCCACTCTTTATCTGCTAGATGTTGATCTAGAACTTTTAGCAGAGAATGAGCTTCGTCAATGTATACTTCTGGATCTTGGCCTGTTGAGAAGAGGTTTATAACACGGGCTTTCGCAGGACCATAAGCAAGTTTACCTGCTGCAACAGTGAGGAAACGTTCGACTTGAGCAGCAAGGATCGCGTCATTTGGAAGCCACTGTCCTGTTTTGTCGTATTTTTTGGCGAGGTAAACTAGTATCGCATTTGAGTCTGGTATGATAATATCGCCATCTTCAAGAATAGGGAATTGTCCAAAGAGATTTTTTTTAAGATACTCTTCGCTTTTATGCTCTTTTTCTTTGAGGTTTAGTTCGTGAACTTCATAGTCTAAACCTAGGATTGAGGCAAAAAGTCGAGCTTTGTGAGCATGGCCAGAGAGGTGAAAACTATATATTTTAAGTGATGACATGTTATGATTCCTTAGTTGATAATATTTTAGTCCAATTAACTGACGCAGCAGAACTTGTGACAGTAGGTAAGTGTCCTGTTTTTATAAGCAATAAACTGTTTTCTCTAATAATGAAATCCGCTTGATGATTTGGCGCAAAGCGCAACCAACCATTTTTTGGAAGTTGATTCTTTTCAGAAGTTATCTCACCATTTATGATGAAGACTTCGAGTCCACCAAGAAGAGCACTTTGCCAATGGAACTCATTTACTGCTTTAACAAAAGCCACACTTTCAGTGCCAAATGAGTGAATGCTTGAGTACTCGAGAGCATCGTTGATTTTTGTAAAGTTTATTTCATCGTGATGGACACGAATACTATTCTGATCTTCAGAGTGCATTTGTCGTAACTTTACAAAAATAGTACAGCCTTCTCTGCTGAAAGGTCGATGTTTTGTACCCCAGGGGTTCCTAACATATGTTCCACTTTTAAAATCCCCTGATTCATCAGAAAATACGCCATCCAAAACTAGAAACTCTTCACCCATATCATGAGTGTGATCAGGAAAAAATGATTGAGCCTCATACTTTACTAAGCTTGTTGCTCTAGTGACTTCTGCACCATCGCGTTCTATCATTTTTCTAGATACACCTTGTTGTGGAGACTTTACCCAAGGTAAATCATCTTGATTTACCTTGGTGTTTTGGTTGAGGTCGGCGTGAATTTTCATGTTAACTTATGCTCCAGATGATACTCTTTTTGAAACTAACTCATACCAACTTTTGACTGCAGGTATTTCTTCAAAGTCTATGATTCCGACATACAGACCAAAGTCTAAAGCGCATAACAACGTGATGTCAGCGATACTGTAGTCTGACCCTGCTAAATAGGCTTGTTTTTGAAGTTGATGTTCAATAATAGTGAGTGAGTTCTTCAAAAAAACAAGATTGTATTGCCCCCATTCTTTATTGCGGTATTTGTCTTTTTCTCCTAGTCCTTCAGTCGCTTGATGAAAGTAAGTACCTATGGGAGTCAGAACTCCAACTTCAGCTCTTCTTTGCCACATATCTATAGTAGCCGATTCAAGAGCAGACTTTCCAAGTAATGAGTTTTCGGGGTATATATTTTCAAAATATCGTGAAATAGAGACACTTTCAGAGATGTATGTAGTGTCATCTATCTCGAGGACAGGAACACCTCCAAAAGGGTTTCTCTCTCTAAAGCAAGGTTTGTTTTGTTCTCCTTTCAAAATATCAACATCGATTAGTTCTACTTGATCTAACTTTCCTTTCTCGGCCAAAAATATTCTTACGCGTCTTGGGTTCGGTGCTAATGAGTGATTGTAAAGCTTCATGTTAGGTCCTTTCTTTTAAGTGAATCTATCAGTAGGTAGATTATCTATCTACTGATAGGTTACGGCAAAGAGAAAGAATATACAAGAGTGAAAGTTTAGAAATATTGAAATTTGTCTATCTAGTGATAGATTGAATATATAAGAACAATTTAGGTTAATAATGAATTTAAAGAAAAAAGAAATAATGCAAACAGCTTGTTATGCTCTTCAAAAAGGTGGAGTAAATGGCTTTAGCTTTCGAGACTTAGCAGAGTCGGTTGGGATAAAATCATCAAGTGTTCATTATCACTTTCGAAATAAGAATGAATTATTTAAAGCAATTATCATCGACTTTAGAGAGTCTTTGTCAGAACGATTAGTAAAGCTGTCAGAAGAGTCAGACTCTCTTCAAGAAGTTTTATTAGCCCTTATAGATATATTTGAAGGGGTTTTAGATGAAGGTAAATTTTGTGTTTGTGGTATGCTAGCCGCAGATATGATGCACTTGGATAAAGAGGTGACCGAAGAGCTAAAAGCAACTTTTAGGGCATTGGAGAATTGGCTGCAAGATACAATTGAACGTCTAGGTACTAAAGATATACCTATAGATTCGCTAGCTTTGATTTTTATAAGTAGTCTTGAAGGGGCTATGTTGGTAGACCGTATTTCTGGTGAGAAAAACTATTTCTCCGCAATTCGAGCTATGGTTAAGTCTTTAACTTAAGTCATTTCTTTATAATTATTTGCACAGACTTTTCTAAGAGTTTTTTGAGTTCCTTATATTGCTCTTCTGAACATATGACCTTCTCAAGTTTTTTAAACTGTGTTAATTGCTTTAGCTTAATTTTGGTATGGGCGATGTTGATTGATTTTATGCCTATTTTGGTGATGTTAGTTATATTCTCCAAAGGATTACCTTCGAGGTTGAGGTGTTGAATCTCAGGGTTTGAAAAGCGATTGAGGGCGATGAGTTTACAGTAGGAAATGTCGAGGTGAGTTAGGGGGATTCTACGCAAGTTAAAAAATTCTGAGTTCCATAAAGGGTTGTGGCTTAGGTTTAACTTATTAATTCTGAGTGTTTTTAGCGGGTATAAGATTTTGATGCCATTTCTTTGTAGGTCGAGGCTTTTCAGGTCAGCATCGTATGTGTAGGAAAACTCTTCAAGTTGATTGACTGCTTTCATAGACTCAATGCTAAACTCGAGTAAACCCTTATCTTTTTTTAAGCTATGTATACCTTTGAAAATGAGGTGGTTTCGTAACCGACGGTCAAATCTGTTAGAATTTGTCAGGTCATGGATAAGAGGGATGGTTGCAAGACTGGTATTTACCTTGGCTTGAAGTATTTCCAAATTCTTCCTTACGGTTTCTGTATAGGGTTTAAATTCTTGCCCAGCCTTTTGGAAGTCAATTAAAGCACTTTCAAAATCGTATTGATTCAGTTTGAGTTTAGCAAGAAGGGCCCATGCTTTTGAGTCGTTTGGATTGAGCTCAGTTGACTTAAGTAAAAGCTTCTTTCCCAGTTCTATATCGTCCTTATCATAGTCAAAGTCAGAGACTGCATTGCAGTAAGCGGCATACCCTTGATCGAAATAGTTTTTTGCTAATTTTATGTTTTCCGAATTGGCTTTGAGTTCTTGTGATTTAAGCTCATTTACAACTGTTTTGAGACTTTCTTTACTCGCATTTATATCGCGCACATAAAGCGTGATGAGGCTCGAAAAGATAATAAGGTTTAAGATCGTTAATAAGATAGGTTTTCGGTGTCTCCAGGACCACTTTTTTAAGACTGAAAATATATTGGCATTTTCTGCGGTTGTGACTTTACCACTTTGAAATTTATTTAGATCGTCTATGAGTTCTTGAACGTTTTTATAACGATCATTTTGTCGAGAGGAAAGGCTTTTTTGGCAAATGGCTTTGAGTTCATGAGGAAGACTATTTTCAGTATCTGAGAATTCCGGTGAACCTGTCAGCATATCATGCAATAATGCACCAAGTCCGAATATGTCAGTGCGTTCGTCGAGTTGTGTTTCTTTCGTTTTTTGCTCAGGAGCCATGAAGCCAGGAGTACCGCGAACTTGTCCGGTTAGAGTTGCTCGAGAAAGTAAGTTCTCAGAGAAGGGAGTGTCTGAGTCTTCACATGTTTCATAACTATTAATGTAACGAGCAATACCCCAATCACAGAGTAGGACTTCACCAAAGTTATCTATACGAATATTTGATGGTTTTATATCTAAGTGAAGGATGCCTTTTGAATGGGCGAATGAAACGGCCTCGCAAACTTTTAAGTAGATGTTGAGGACCCAAGTAACCTTGTCTTTAAGTTCAAAGCTTTGTTTATCTCTCTGCAAGAGTTCTTCTCGTAGATTTTTACCCTCATAGAGTTTCATTACAAAAAATGGAGCACCATCTTTATCAAAACCAAGATCGTATACAGGAGCGATATATGGATGTTCTAGATTTGAGGATAATCTTGCTTCGTTTAGGAAGTCATTTATTTGTTCAGAAGACTCTTCTTTAATCTTGGCGAGCGCGACTTCTCGATCCATCATCTTATCGTAAGCAAGAAAAACTTTTTTGACAGCACCTTCACCGATCAAGTTTTTAATCTCGTATCGATCCTCAAGGTTTCTAAGCTCTTGATTAAGGTCTTGTGACTCAATTGAGTTTTTTAGCTCAATTGCATCAGAAAATATTTTTTGTAAGAGTTCGTCGTTTGCCATGTATTGTTTAACTATTGGTTAATCAATTATCTTTCACTTAGACAAAAAAATCAATCATCTTTTTAAGAAAGGCGGGAGATGACCCTATCGAGTAAATACTTTTGATAAGAGACTAAGGACAATGCTGACGATGATCATAGTAGTAATGGGGAAATATATCTTACTGTTTTCATTTTCTATACGTATGTCGCCAGGCAGTCTGCCAAACCAACTAAAGGCATTTGGTAGGAAGTGGGTAAGAACTCCAATTGCGAGTACGACTCCACCAATGATCATTAATGTTTTAGGCATATCAGCAATCCATTTTTTTAGAAAATAGAACGATTCTCATTTCATGAAAGTGCTTACTTAGGGAAAGTTTGTATTCCGTGAGCGAGTATTGGAGCGCGGATAGTTAGTAAATGATGCTGGAGCTCGGATAGCCTATCCGCATATTAATTAGCTAGTGAAGAGTATTCTGTAAGCGAGTATTGGAGCGCGGATAGCTTATCCGCATTTATCCCATTATTAGTCTGAATACAAAATAGGCCTGCTTTTAGCAGGCCTCATTTAAGGTTCTTCACGGAATTGTGTGGTTTCTAATCTAGGCAAGAAAAAGTCGTTCTTCTGATTTAGTTTGATTTACCACAATTAAACAATCTCAGAAGGAACGACTAATGAACATAATTAACTTGCTCTCTAGCTTCTGGCA
>JAJPOQ010000116.1 GCA_021232515.1 Lentisphaeraceae bacterium | reverse complement strand
CGTATATGTTGCCAATGTTCAGCGGGGAAATCAAAAAATGTAAATAAAGCCCTTTTATCTTTTTCTAAGCAAAAACATGCTTTCGGATATTTTGCACTGTAAAGCTCAAGGAAATAATCGTAAGCTTCAATAGCATCCTTTTTGGTCTCGGCCATGTAGATTTTATGTAAATGTTTTTTAGCCTTTTCTTGTACCTTTTTTGGCATCTTATCGAGAATATTAGCAGTCTTATGAACCCAGCACCTTTGTGTTTTAATTTCAGGAAACACTTCACTTACTGCTTTCCAGAAACCGAGAGCACCATCAGCGGCTGCCAGTTTAGGAGGCTTTTGTAAACCACGCTTTTTGAGATCAAGTAATAGTTCTTTCCATGAAAGAGAACTTTCCCGGTAGCCATCAACTACTGACACAAGTTCTTTTCTTCCATCAGCTAAGGTTCCAAGAATAACTAACGTACAAACGCGATCCTCGTTTAAACGAACATTGGAGTAAATTCCGTCAGCCCAGAAGTATACTATTCTTTATCAGAAAGGTCTCTCTTATTCCAGGCTTCATAATCGTCTTCCCTGCTTTTTATCAATTTGCTAATAACTTGTGCTGAAAGGCCTTTCGCGGCTTCTCCAAAAGAGGTTTAAGAGTTTCTTGAAACTGCCCAGTAGATATTCCTTTCAAATAAAGCACTGGAATCAATTTCTCAATAGTTGGAGAGTTGCGAGCATATTTAGGAATAATTTGACTTTCAAATCTATGGTTCGGCCTTTTGTCATTTATTCGAGGTTGCTGAAAACGAAGAGTCCTTATTTCCGTATTTAGAGTTCGCTCTTGACCATAACCATTGCGAACTACTAATCGATGACCTAAAGAGTCTCTGAAAGAAGAGGTTTAATTGAGATAATACTCTATCCAAAGCACTCATCAGCATACGACGGGCTCCTGTTTGTAATAGTTGATTCAAAGCATCTCTTTCTGTTTGCACATCTTGAATATTAAATCGCTGGAAGCTAGTTTCTTTTATTGGGCGTTTTCCTTATTAACGAGTTTGGTCGCTTATAATTTGGTTGACGCTCAAGTTTTAGCAAATCCATAACATTTCAGAATAGCTCGCTTCCCACATATGACTTTAGACTATATGACACCTTACCAATATGAATAATGGCACAAGAATTCATGTATAGCGTAAAGCTCACTTTGAAAAGAACTCGAACTTCTTAGATCCGAACTACGTAATGACTACCCTTGAAAAAGGGGTTCATTACAGTGTCTAAAAAAAACGGATCAAAGAAAAATGTTTAACTTTCCATACTAATGATTCTATAAGAAGCAGAGGCTTATTTTTTCTTTTTACATCAAATAATACTTGATTATAGAGCTAAATAGCTTCTTTATAGGGTAGTTTCCACTTTCACTTTCGTTCAGTATCTTTTCAATTTTTGCTTGGTCTTGAAAGTTTATATCTCTCCCCATAATGAATCTTATCAATGATTCAGAGAAAGCCTTGGCAATTAACTCATCTTGAGTAGCTAGATAGCTTTTTAGGCCTTTAGGGGCATTTATCTGCTTTCCGTTAAGGTCAATACTCGCTTGTTCGTAATTAAGTCGACCGATAGTATTAAACCTATTCATGATGACAGCAATAGGATCAATTTTTTTATGGCAACTATAGCATTTCTCATTTTGACTGTGAACTTTTAATCTTTTAGCAAAAGGTGCAGATAAGTCTTGTTGAAAGTTTTCTAGGTCTATATCATCTGGAGGAGGAGGAAGCTCAGTATTTAAGATGTTTTTGAGAATCCATTCTGATCGTTTGATAGGCAATGGATCGACACCATTTCCTGTAGCTGTCAGGAAAGCTCCCATTGTTAGAATACCTCCTCTCTGACTGTCTTTAAGTTTGACTTTTTGAAACCCATCAATATCATTGTCTGAGCGGGCATTATAAAAACTTTCTAGTTTCTTATCTAAGAATGAGTAATCTGCATTTACGAGTTCAGATATAGGGCGATCTTCTCTGAAGAGATATAATAAAAAATTGAAAGCTTCTTCTTTAAATGAATGAAGAAGCTGATTGTCATAATACTCACTAAAGCTCCGTTCATCTGGCATAGCGGTTTGTATGTTTGAAAGCTCTAACCATTGAACAGAAAAGGATTTTATGAATCTTTCAAAATGTTCATGGCTAACAAGCCAGTCACTAAATGTAGAAAGCTTTGAAGCATCTTTAACTTCCATGAATTTTTCAACAAACTCTACATTTGGATAAGTTTTGTGAATTGAATAAGATAACAATCTTATTTTTTCTAATTGGTCTTTTTGTGAGTACTTCAAAGTTAGAAACTCAGGAGACATAAAAAAGGCTAAGAGAGTATTTCGATATGCTTTTTCTTGGGCAATTTGCTTTTGTTTAAATTTATCAAAAATATAATCAAATGGCATATTCATTTTAATAGAGTTCTTTTTGTGTAGAGCACGAAACTTCTTTCTTATTGTGTAATTATTAAGTCTTTCGTTTTCATGTACAGAGTACTCACTGACATCTACATCAAAAGGGCCTTCGATAAGGAAGTTTTTGAATCGAACCATAGGCAAATCATATTCCTTTTTACGGAGATAATTTTGGTATGTGTCTTCAATTTCTTTGAGACCAAAGCCTTTTTTAAACCTATGGGCGGTTATCATTCTAGAAAGGCGATGATCATCAGGAATAAGGCCTGTTGGAAATTGGTAACCTATGCCGTTTCTTCGTTTAAGAGTAAACTCAACGGTATGACGAGTCATTTTATCTGAGTAGATTTCTAGATTTTTTATGAATTTTGTTTTGGCGTATGCGTCAGCTTGACTTGGAGGAAGTTCATAAAATGAGACTGGAAGAGAGTAGCTATGTTTTGCTTTTAAACCCTTATAGATATCAACAACTTCCTGTCCGTATTTGTAAGGGTCGATTGGTTTGTTGAGATTTAGCACTTGAGCATCAAAGCTTAGTTTATATGTGCCTGGAGGAAGAGAAAGTTTATTAACCTGTGCAAGGATTTCTTCATTTTCGACTATTTCATTTTTTCTTTTTTTCTCAGGGTTAAGATTTTTAAACTGCAATTGCACAAAGTTTTCCGGTTTTCGTCCCCATCTTAGATCTCTAGAAGCGCCATTTACTTCTTGTAAGTGTATTGTTCCTGGTGATTTTGTTTCTAAATGAAGTGGGTCTGTCTGCGGAGAAAGACTTACATAACTTTTAAGAACATTGTCGACAGCTTCATAAAGGTCATCGATATAATAGGGGGTAATTATGTTCTTTTGTGCAGTGTAAAACTCTTTGCCATGGTAGTTTGAGTAGAGTTTCTTGAAAGGGTTATATATCTCTTGATCAAGAGAGAATAAGTCGCTCATGGTATTTGTTATTTCTACAGGTGTTAAACACCTTGCAGCTGCAGTTTGGTCAGTTTCACTAGCAAACTTTTGTGAATGAGAAAGAATAACTAAGCTCTCGTCTTCGGTTAAGCTTTCAGAGTCTTCAGGAGGCATATCGTGACTCTTTACAGAATCATAGAGTTTTTTCCAATATTTGGCGTTATTTGATTTGGAGGCTAAAAGCTTCTTTAAGTTAAATTTTCCTTCGATTTTATCAGGTTTTTGACCATGGCAATCGATGCACTTTGTCGTTAATATTTCTTTAAAAGATAAGATCTCGAGATCGCCTTTGACGTTTGTTTGTGGCTTGAGTTTTATATCGGTGAATTTTAGTTGAGGTACTTCAACTTTTTTTTCTTTTTGTTTAATTTTCCGTTTGAGTATCTTTACGGGCTTTTCAGAAACCTTTACGACCTCAACTTTTTCAGGGAAAATAAGTTCTTTATACTTATAAAGCGAGAAAATAGAAACACAGAGAATTATTATAAAAACTAGAACTGCAACTTTTGAAGATTGCTTTTGTCGTAGTTTTCTGAAGGCAACTTTAGATTTGACCTTTTTCTTGTTAATTTTCTTGCTAGGAGCTTTTTCAGGTTTTTCTTTTTCTTGCTTAGGTTCAGATAAGATTGATAAGTTGATGTTGGCGAGATCTTGGATGATTTCATTAAAACTCCTATAGCTTTGTTGAGCAGAGAATAATTTTAAGATAAAGACTTTAAACTCGTATGGAGTTTCGTCTCTTAAATTAAAAACAGGACTGTGTTGTTGGTTTGCTTCAGACTTGAGGCATACGAGTTCAAAAACACATTTACTAAATGAATCGATTGAGTCCGAAAGCTCTATTTGTGAAACATCGCAGTTTGGGGCAATGACATCGCTAATAATTAATTCACCAAGATCATCAATGAAAATATTCTTGAGAGTAAGTGTTGTAGGGAAAACGTTAGACTTAGCAGCTTTCTTAAGTTTTTGAGCGAGAGCTTTAATTAAGGAAAGTGCTTTAACAGCAGTAAGTTGCTTTTCCTGTAGATAGTTATACATGGCAGTTGAAAACAATGGTCGTGTAATGATTGTTCGATTTTTTGTTTCTATAAAACTGTAGCCATTAATAAACTCATTTACTGATTTTAGATGTGATGTGATTTTCGTCCTTTTGGATTCACCTAAAGACTCTTCATCGAAAATTTTCACTATTAGTTGATCGTGAGAGTTTTGATCATACCCTAGGTAAGTTGAGTAATGTTCTTTTTTATCTATCTCTTCTGTTACTACGAGATGGTCAATGATCAATGGAACTTTATTTGCACCGTTGCAAACCTCACAGTTTATTGTTGCAAATGGAGGTAGAGTGGCATCGGCATATATCTTATTGCTGCAAAAACAGCAGGCTAGTTTTCTTTTCATGTTCCTGCTCCTTTAAAATAACTCTTTAATTATTTGATTATTACCGGAAAATGAGTGGTCTTGAAAGCCGGCTTGTTTGAGGATTGAAGAGTAAAGTGCTGACGTGGGGTAAGCGAGAGAACCATTACTATTTGTGCATTTAATGAAGTCATTATGCTTAAAGTCACCTCCAAATAAAAATGCGGGGATATTCTTACTTGAGTGTTTGTTGGCATCGCCCATAGCACATGTGAAGAGAACAATTGTTTCATCAAGGAGCTTTGAGTCTTTCAGTTTTTGTAAGAAGGACTTAAGTGCTTTTAAGACAAGGAAGTCTAGTGTTTGAAGTTGAGTAACACGCTCAGAATAATAGGCATGATGACTCAAAGTATGGTAACCATGGTTTATACTGTGAATACCTTTAGTCAATTGGCCGCCGAATTGAACAGTGGCAATTCTAGTTTGATTCTCTTTAAGCGCCTCAAAGATAATGTCAAAGTTTTTCTCTGCATGGTTTAATGGTGACGACGAGACTTGATTTTGTTTAAATTTTGCAGACTTTCTTGATCGTTTAACCTTTAGCCACTTTAATCTAGTTTCGAGTTCTTCAACTTTATAGGCTAAAGAGTCCGCCAAATTCTTTTGTTCACTGTTTCCAAGCCAGCGCCTTTTCGTGTTGTTGTAAAGTTCTTTTATTATGAATTGTTGTTTTAAAATTCTTTGCTTTAATGCAACAATATCAATTTTCCCAAACAGTTCATCGTGAAGTTCACTAATACCCTTAAGTGAAGGCGTTGGTTGAGCAAGGCTGTTAAATGAAACGTTTTTGGCATTGCCTGTGATCTTATGATAGATGAATTTATGGCGAGTGCTTTGTTCAGAGTTTTCAGCGATATGTTGATCTAGACTAATAAATTGCCTATCAGGAAACATTTCTCTATCTGTAAATTTCATACAAGTGAACGTTGCATGCTCAGCTTCATGGCCACCACCAAGGCCAGGTTGGTGCATGCCACTAAAATAACTTGATTCACCTTCGAACTCTGAAAAGATTTTATGGAAATACTGACTGCTTTTATCAGATGTTCTAAAACCCTTTTCGTAAAGACCTAGATCTACCGTGACAAGTACTATGTTTTTTTGCAGGTTAACTTTTTGAAAGTTACTTTTTCCTATTGCCGAAAGGCTTTGATTCGCTATTAACGGTATGGTAAGCCCAGCTCTTAATATATCTCTTCTATTCATGCCTTTACATCAATCCTAAATATCATCTGTAGTTACCATGTCTATTTAGCCAAATGATGATAATTGACTGATACAGTGCAAAAAGATGTATAGATTCTCATCTTTCATCTGACTTCGATAATAATTTTAGAAGTCCAGTCAATTACTGCCTTCACGTCAGGATAGAATCACTAAGCCAAGTTCAAAAAAACTCACTGTTTTGTCTTGGGGTTTTGTGTAAGTGATAACTAGAATAGATGGTTAGTTAAAATGAGTATTCCTAAAATTATTCATACTTGTTGGTTTGGCAAAAATAAGAAGTCAGACCTGCTCAAGAGATGTGAAGACTCCTGGAAAATCCACTTAAGTGATTATCAATTTATAAATTGGACTGAAGAAACTTTTGTCTTAGACACTCCCTTTCTAAAAGCCTGCAACAAAGCTAACAAATGGGCTTTTATCTCCGACTATGCAAGATTTCAAGTTTTAAGCCAATTTGGCGGTATTTATATCGATACAGATATGGAAGCAGTTCGTTCATTTGATGAACTTTTAAAACTTGACTGTTTTGTTGGGGAAGAGGCGAAAGGTCGACCTACATCGGGACTCATAGGAGCAGAGAAAGGGCACCCTTTTTTACAAGAGTGTATGGCAATGATAGATCAAGTTTTTGAAGATAAAACACCTTATATGATCGCCCCAGAAGTTATAAAATCTGTCTTGAAAGAAAATGAGTTTCAAAAAATAAAGATTTTTCCTCCAGAATTCTTTTACCCGTATAATCCTTATGATTCTGACCGGCCTGTAGACCAACTTATGGCTTCGGATATCACTAAAAATACTTATGCGATACATCATTGGAATAAAGGCTGGAGTATGAGTTTGTATGAACGTTTTAGACGATTGTTCTATAGAAAAGTTTTTCAGGCTCAGTAGATGACAAATAGCTTTAAATATTCAATCAAAGATCTCACTTTAGTTGTTGCACTTGGTGTTCTGCCAATGGTTTTTCTATTTGTGAATTACATTGGCATAATTAAAGCAAAAAGTGTTTATGATTTATTCTGGCTAGTCTTTGCTGTTTATTTAGTATTCTTGTCTTTTCAAAGAGGTTTGCAAGTAAAAGGTTTTTCTAAGATCTTATTGTCAACTCTAGCCTTCTTTATATCGGTATCGGTTTTAAAGTTTTTTGTCATTGGGGGAGCATTTGCTTTCAGAGACTATTTTCAACTAATGCCTTTTTTGAAAGAGTATAAAATAACACTTTATTTAATTTTTGTTTTTTTATATTTAGGCTTATTCAAGAAGGTTGATATAAAGTTGTTTGAGAAGTCTGGAGCTTTTCTTGCCACGCTTATTATTCTTGACTTTTTAATTAAACTTACTGTTTATGGAACTATAACTCGTCCAGAAGTTATAGATGAGGCCAACTACGACAATGCTTTGATTCTTTTGGCCCTTCTCGCGAGAATTAAGAATAAGGGCTTCAAGACAGACTTATATTTCCTACTTGTCGTTGCAGCAACAATGGCCTCCCAATCTAAAACCGGAATAGTGTGTTTAATCGTAATCTCAGTAATAAATTACAGGTATGATGGAAATGTAATTGTGCCATTTTTTCTTTTGTTTTTAATCGTAGTATCTTCAATAGCAGTGGCTTATAGATTGAGTAATGACCGCATTGTTAACCTTGAAGATGTCGATAGAATTAAAATGTTGAAAAGTTTTTGGCTGATTCAGACAAACTCATCATTTTTTGAACTTCTTTTCGGGCATACAGCTGGTTATCCCTTAGCTCTTAACGATCCTTACATAAATTATTTTATCGATTGGCAGGTAGTAAGTGAAGGCGGTGTTGGCTTACATCCATTTAACTACCATGGCATGTGGTTTCGGCTTATCTGCACTTGGGGCTGGCCTTTTGTTTTTTCAATATTAAGTGTGCTGTTTTATTGGGGACTTCAATCTAGACACAATTTTTCATTTTTTTCTTTCATATTGATTCAGGGATTGCCGATGAGTCTCTTTTATCTTTCAGCGGTGGGGCCATTGACACTACTTTTATTAGCGTCATTAACAGATGATGTTGAGGGTCAGCCAGGGGAATTTGAACATGGAAAGGAGGACTCAATATGCATGGTTTAATTCAAAAAATAGAAAGGAAGTCCCCGCAAGATTTTAAAAATGAAAAAGGTATCATTTCTTTTGTGAACCCTTATAGCTACCTGCAAGCAAGAAAAAGCTCAGCTTACAAAGAGGTCTCTAAAGTTTATATTGATGGCATACTTCTTTGTTGGCTTGCTCCTCTTTTAGGACTCGGGAAAGTTGAACGAGTCAGCTTTGATTTAACTTCATTGGCCGAACCGTTTTTTAAGTATCTGGAAAGGGAAGAGAAAACCCTCTATATCATTGGTTCTACTTATGAGAAAAACAGTATTTTTACAGAATGGCTAAAAGAAAAATACCCACAAATCTGTGTTGTTGGCAATAGAGATGGCTTTTTACATAAAGAAGCTTGGCAAACAGAATTTGATTCAATAGTTAACCTAGGTGCAGATTATCTCATCTGTGGTATGGGTGCACCACTTCAAGAAGAGTTTCTTGTTGGATTGAGACGTTATGGGTGGCAGGGAACCAGTTATACTTGTGGTGGCTTTATACATCAAACAGCAGGGAAGATGGGTTGTTATTATCCAAGTTGGATAGATAAGCTAAATTTAAGATTCATCTATCGTATGTGGGATGAACCTAAGCTTATTAAACGTTATTTCTTTTATTATCCATTAGCTATATTTTTCATTTTATCTGATGCTTTTTCAGCACAAGTAAGAGGTGTATATGCAAAAAGTATTGGCTAAGTTTATTTACGGTTTCCAAAATGTAGATAAGGAAATTTTAAAGGGTTCTATGAGAGCCGTTTTTGTTAGAGTCTGGAGTGTTATTGCTGTATTTGCAATGAATTTAGTTATTTGTCGACAGGCAGGAGCGAAAGATGCCGGATTGTTCTTTTTATCCTTTATAATTCTAAATGTGTTATGTGTAGTTTGCCGCAAAGGTTTTGATAATCTTTTGATCAAGTCTATGGCTCGCTTTAAACAAGCAAGGCACTTTAGCTCCATAACAAAATTGTATCGGCATACTTTAGTTTCTTATCTTTTACTACTTCTTCCATTTAGTATAGCTCTCTATATATCCGCAGATATACTTGCAACAACTTTATTTAACAAAACAGAACTCGCTGATTATCTGAGAGTGCTATCTGTAGGGCTGCTTCCTATGGGGATTACTTTTCTCAATTCCTTGTCTCTACAAGGACTATCAAGGGTTAGCCTTTCAATGGTTTTACAAGGGACTTTAACCGCTAGTTTAGTGACTATTTTAACTTTAGTTCTTGGTTTAAAGACCGGTCTTGAAATATCGTGGGTTTTTACGATATCTTTATTAGCTGTAATGTTAGTTTCGATGTTTTTCTGGCGGAGGGAGCAAAGTAATCAAGTTTCAACAGAAACCTTCCATTTAGATATAACTCTTAAACCACTTAACTCTTTATTTGTTATTTCGATTCTCTATATTATTCTCGATAGTTGTTGTGTGTTATTTCTTGGAGTTTGGGCTTCAGCAGAAGACATCGCCTTATTTACTACAGCTTACAAGGTCTCTCTTCTTGTTTGCTTTATGTTGACTGCAGTAGACAATGTTCTTGCCCCAAAGTTTGCCGCACTATATGCCGCCGGTGATGATGAAAAGCTTAAAGACCTTGCACAGAAGTCAGCTTTTTATGTTTCTTTACTCGCATTGCCGCAGCTTGTTATTATTTGTTTATTTGCTGGTCAAATCATGTCTTTATTTGGTCAAGAGTTTACTAGAGGAGCTTGGCTGCTCCGTTTTCTTGCTTTTAGCCAATTCATAAATGTACTTACTGGCTCGGTAGGTTTCCTCCTACAAATGACGGGAAAAGAGAGGGTTCTGAAAAAGAATCTTTTGTATACAGTAGTTTTCGTCATTTTGGGTTGTTTAGCATTCATTCCTTTATGGGGTATCTGGGGGGGAGCTTTAGTTCTATCTCTGGCCATTTCCCTACAAAATATACTGTGCTGTATGGCTGTTCGTAAGGAGCTAGGGTTTAGTATGATCGGGTACTTTAAGCTACCTGTATTGACTGTAGCTGAAAGGAGAGAACATGTCTTATAATCGTCAGCCAGACTTTATACTCTACAGTTTGTTAGTGCTAGAGGTTATTTTCATTAACAGTATCGCAGTTAGCCTGCACTTAATGTTAACTTATATAGATACTTTTCAGCAATTAACACTTCTTGTAGGTATTAATTTATCATGGTTTACCGCAGCCATTTTCATGAATTCTTATAAGATTAGTAACTTGATAGACTTCGGCAATATAGTCTTAGCGGGTTTGAAAACATCTATTATTCATATGACCTCAGTTACATTCATTTACAGTTATGCCTGCAATACTCCGTTCCCTCGAAAGATATTTACGGTGTATATCTTAGTGACTTTTACAATTTTTATTCTGAGTCGTTTTCTTTTTATGCATTTTTTACGAAGAGTAAAAAATGCGGGCTATTCATTTAAAAATGCTTATATCGTTGGTAACGGTCTTGAGGCAAAAAGGCTTAAGAAATTTTTTAATTCTTCTCACTCATTTGGTGTGAAGTTTAAAGGCTACTTTGTTGAGCCTGATAAAGTTATAAATAATACAGATGTTTCTTTGTATGATACGTGTGCGGAAGTATCCAAGTTGCGGGTACAAGAGAGTCATGTTGCTGGAACTTTGAGTGATTTGGAAGAACAAATTTGTTCAGGAAAAATAGATTACCTATATTGGTCACTTCCACAAGCTCATGATAAAAGTATTCTGCACATTATTGACTTGTGTGAGAGGTACATGGTACGCTTTTATCGAGTGCCCGGTTTTGCTTCCATACCTTTTAGAAACCTTGACGTAGAATCTTATGATGGTCTTCCTGTTATTCAATATCGTAAAGAACCTCTTGAAAGTAACTTCAACCGTTTGGTGAAAAGAAGTTTCGATATAGCTTTTGCTTCTACGGTTAGTTTTTTTGTGCTCACTTGGTTGATTCCACTCATTTGGTTAATTACGAAATTCACTATGCCCGGTCCACTATTTTTCACACAAGAAAGGACAGGCCTTAAGAATAGAAAATTCAAAGTTCTCAAATTTCGATCAATGAGGATAAATAATCAAGCGGATTCAACTCAAGCCACGAGAGGAGATGAGCGGATAACTTTTTTCGGTGCTTTTATGAGAAAATATAGTATCGATGAGATGCCTCAGTTTCTGAATGTCTTAAAAGGAGATATGACCGTCGTTGGTCCGAGGCCTCACATGCTCAAGCATACAGAAGAATATTCTCAGTTGATTAATAATTTTATGGTCCGTCATCTTATTAAGCCCGGTATTACAGGTTGGGCACAGGTGAGTGGCTACCGTGGTGGTACAGAAGAGATCCGACAAATGCAAGGGCGTGTTGAACATGACGTCTGGTATATTGAAAATTGGAGCTTCTGGCTTGATATAAAAATTACGCTAAAAACAGTTACCAATGCTTTGTCAGGCGAAGAAAAAGCCTATTGAAAAGTACTTGCCATATTTTATAGACATCCTCCCTCAGAAATAACAAAAAGGTAAAACATGAAACATTTAGTAATTTTATTTTTTGTGGCTTTGTTGCCACAGCTTCAAGCACAGGAAACAAAAGATAAGGCCTCGGTCTTATCTGTAGCAGATAAAGCCACTGTCACCAAGTTGCGATCTGTATTAGCGGCTTCAAAAACGGCAGAAGAGAAAGTCGCTTTTTTTAAGTTGGCTTTGAGCAAGGCAAATTCTAAGCCTTTATTGGTTGAAGAAATTGTTAAACTTGTAGTTGATTCTGGCGTCAGTCTTACAGAAATAATGGAAACTGTTCTTTCTGGAATACCGAAAACTGAAACGAAACCAGTAATTTCAGTGTTTAATGTACTGGGTGAAAAATACCCAGCAAAGAGACAGGCGATTGCGAAGCAACTAGCTGTTAATTTCCCTGCAGCTAAAGCAGGTATAGAAAAAGCTCTAGTATTACAAAACTCTATACCTCAGTTAGGCGGAAGTAAAAGCAAGCAGTCTGGTCAGGCAGCAACTGTACAGAAAGAAACCCCTACACGAAAAGTACCTGTAGTCAAAACTCCGAATATTAAAATTCCGGCAGAAGATATAAATAAGGTAGATCGCAGTGGAGATGGTAGTTAATGAAACGAAAAAGCTTTTTTAGCATCGTCACAGGACTTAGCTTAGTTCCGGGGCTTTTAGCAGACTCTGTTGTTTCACAGAGACTAGCTAAAGGAGATAAGGACCTTGAGCGTTACAACCTTAAGCTAGGTGAACTGTTTGTTGATTCTTCTTACAAGATGACTTTGGGATATGATGATAATAGCAATACATCGTCGTCATCATCCAATCGTGAAGAAGGTTTTTATGTAATTAATGGAATGGACCTTGGGTTTTATGCTCCAATAAGTGAAGATTTTATTATCGATACAGATTTTTTTATCGGCTATAAAAATTGGCTTTCAGGCAATAATACTGATGGACTGATAGTCGATGTGAATAGTGGCGATACGCTGGCTTTTGATTGGCGGGTAAATGAAAAGACAACTATTTCATTGGTTGACCGTCTACAAATAGGAGTTCAAGAAATTGAAGAAAGTAGCGAAGATGAAAATAGTGATGAGCAAAGAATTCTTAAGAACGACCTTGGTTTACAGCTTTTTCAAGAGCTAAATGAACAAAGTAGTTATGGTATTAAGGCAGGACTTAATATGGTAAAAAGCCTCAATGATAAGTTCGAAGAGCGAGAGCGAGATGAGACTTATATTGGAGCTGAGTTCAATCAGAAGGTTGGTTCAAAACTAACTTTATCACCATATTTCGTTTTTAGAGAATATGACTTCGATAAGGATATTAATAATGATGCTGAAGAATGGCAATTAGGTTTGACTTTGAAGGGTGATTTATCCGAAAACCTTTACGCTCAACTTTCACTTGGTTGGCAACAGCTGGATTTCGATGGGAACCTTGAGGATGATAAAGAAGGTGGGCTTGAAGGTAGCCTCTTGATCAATCAACAGCTTTCCGAAGATCTAGACCACAGTTTGTATATTAGACATAACAAAAGAGTTTCACAATCTGCAGGAGTGAACTTCTCCAAAGATTGGTTATTTAGTTACAATTTTGGCTGTCAAGTTAGCTCTTCTTTGATACTAACTCCCAAGCTTACTTACTTTGTTTCTGAAGATAAAGTTTCGGACGGCGAAGAGTACGATGTACTTATGCCAGGATTATCCCTTGCTTATAAGATCTCAGAAATACTCAGTTTTGAGTTAGATTATTTATACTCAGAGAAAAACTCAGATACAGACTCGGAGTATGATCGAACAGAAGTCTTTATGTCATTTATATATGACTTTTAAGGTTTTGTAATTTACAGAGCTCTTCTATTGAGAAGAGCTTTAACCTACTAAGAGGAACTTCAATGGTACGCCTTTTTTTAATACTATTTGCGATGACCCTCCATCTTCATGCTGGATATTTAATTCGTTATGGTGACACAGTTCACGTTACTATGAAAGAAGATAAGGAAGTTAAATTTTCAGGTGAAGTTAGCACTACTGGTTTTGTCACTCTGCCTTACTATGGACCTATCCAAGTTTCAGGTTTAACAGAAGAGAGCGCTTGTGTAAAAATTAAGATAGATTTAGAACGTACCCTTTATCAAAAAGCAACAGTT
>JAJPOQ010000143.1 GCA_021232515.1 Lentisphaeraceae bacterium | reverse complement strand
GGAACTTACAAGCTTCGTTTAGGCAGTACATGCTTTTGCCGAGGTCGAAATGTGAATGCCGTTTCTAGAACCGAAAAT
The DNA here is from genome assembly GCA_021232515.1 of Lentisphaeraceae bacterium. GTDB lineage: Bacteria > Verrucomicrobiota > Lentisphaeria > Lentisphaerales > Lentisphaeraceae > JAKVBD01. Next base: position 13,823 of record JAJPOQ010000143.1, on the reverse strand, counting down.
GTATGGTTTCATTTTTGGGTTCCAACGCTTAGTTTGGTGTCCGAAGTGAACGCCAGCTTCTAGTAGATCTTGTACTGAAATAGCCACTATGCTTTCCTTGTCTTTTGAACACTTTATTTGTCAAGTATTCTTGGGTTTAAGTATGTATTTGTTAATTAAGCTTGTGCTTGATTGAATAGAACTGTTAAGCGAGACTTCTTACGGTCAGCTTTAGCTTTAGAAATAACGCCTTTTTTAGCGCCGATGTCGTAAGCACTAATAACAGCAGCTAGTGCAGTTTGTGCTTGTTCTACGTTTTTTTCTTCAAGAAGTTTAAGAAACTTTTTTTCAGAAGTAGCGATAGAACTCTTACGAGCTCTGTTTCTTAGACGCTTAATCGCATCCTGCTTAATTCTTTTCAAGGCAGATTTGTTATGTGCCATAGTTATTTTTCCATAATTAAGTACGAGGGTAATTATCTCGTAGCATTAAAACTTATTTATCAATTCCTACTTATTCAGGTTAAGTCAAAAAATGACAGTATTTCGACGTAACTCTGACGTAGGGGCGATAATGTGTAGTGAAGTCGTTTTTTTTCAAGTGTTTTAAATGAAGTTTTAGTATGATTTTTCTAGTCTCGATGGGAAAATCAATTAATTTCTGATTGGCGAGCAATTCAGACACTAAGTGTTGAGGTTTAGTTGAAAACTCACAATATAATTTTAATGAAAATTTTAAAATCAATTTGACTTCGTTTGAGGGCTATATGGCAAAATTTCTCTAGAGTATTCAGAAGCTAAAGTTCGTAATACACCTAGAGGTTCAACAGGGTAAATTAACTTTGCTGATTTAAGCTATCTGCCTTGTGCAATGCCGAGCATTTGGTCCAGCTTTAGTAGTTCGATAGTTGTCAGTAAGCTATGTACGTACTCATTTTTATAACTAATCAACTTTTTTGAGTTCTAACTTTGAGTTCTAACTTTGAGTTTTGATTATCTTTGCTGAAAATTTTATGATTATATTCAGCTTATAAATCGAATACTGGGTATGAGGGGGATATTCTACGAGATTTTATATAGGTGAGATCTCAGTTGTTGTAATTGAAGTGGTAAGTAGTATCTTATTATCAAGTGTTTATAAAAATGGATTTATCGTGAAACTCTTGCTGATTCTTTTTGTTCTTTTTACTACAAATGTTTTTTCTGTAGAGACTGTCGTTGTCTCTGTGAATAAAGCTAAATTGTATAATGATAGCGGTCGAGCCCTTCTGACAATAAATCGTGGCGATGTTGTTCAGGCCATAGTTCATCCTAAAGACAAATCATACTATATGGTTAAATATAAAGGTGTGCGATATAATGCCTTGAAGAAATCTTTTATGTCTATCTTGGATATGGTAACACACCAGAAAAAGTTAAAGTTAGAACTTGCAGGAAAAGTAAAACAAAATAATTTTCGTCTTTCTGCAATAAGAAGTGAACTTCAGCAGATGTATGTTAAAGCACTTGAACTTCAAAGAGATACGTCAATATCCTATAGGCAGGTTACCTCCAACTTAAATGGCTTAGCTAGTTTCGGTTATAGGTCGATGTTGAGTGAGGGAAGGTTGAAAAAACTGCTTAAAGAGTGGTCAAAAGATCATGCAGAGTTAATTGACGAGAAAAAGTCACTCATACAAGAAAATTTAAAAGTTGAACTGCATAATGATCAAATTGATAGGCTTTTGTCTAGTTTTAATGGGATGTTAGAGGACTCGGTTTCAAATCAGATGAATAATCGACTTAAGCTTTATGTTCACAGATCTGAAGGTGCCAAACTTTACCAAGACAGTAAAGTGGTAAAATATATAGCTCAGCATGAAGTCCTACAAGGTAAGGTAGACACCAAGCATGAAGGCTGGTTTAAGGTTTTGTATGAGGGTAAAGTTTTCAGAGTCTCAGGTAACGAAATTTTTGAAGTTAACGAGTACCATGACCAAATCTTGAATAAAATGGTAACTACGAAGTATGATGTAAACTACCTTAATGAAGAGATTGAGTTTCAGCAGTTTAGATTGAAACTTTACAAAGGTATAGCTATACAGTTGGAGTCTGATAAGTTTGTTGCTGGAGGTTATGGATTGGTGAAAAACTATGTTATACCTATCACTAAAGACTTTAGTCTTACCTTGGAGTCACCTGATGCGGATACTCTATTTATTAATTCGAATAGAGCTAATCGAATTTTGAGAATATGGGCTAAAGAGGCAAATGACCTTTCTGTACAGTCTCTTAAATATCAACGAAGAGTGATCGATATGAAAAAGTCACTAATTGATTATGAAAATAGTCTTAAAGAACTTGCGCCTTTACTCAAATAAAAATTTAAACTTATAGTCTTTTGGTAAAATTTTCTTTAACTTTTGAGTGTGGAACTGCTTACTTTCTATGCCAAGTGGTTTTGAGGGAAGTTTTATGCCGTGTTTGCTAGCTATATTCTGCCATGTAATTGGGGTGTTGTCAGAAACTAGGATTCTACCTGCCTTCATTTGAGATTTTATTAAATGGTTAATTATGTAGCAAATATCGTCGACATGAATAAGGTTTACCATTTTATTGCCGTTTTTGATTCTTCCTTGCTCTAACCATTTTTGTGGTTGTCTGTTTCCGCCCCAAATTAAACCTAGGTGAAGAATATTTGCATTTTTTTCGAAATGGGCTTCGGCTAAGTTTCGTAAGTTTTTTTCAAGCTTTGAAGCTTCATTTATAAATTCATTGATTTTTGAAACAGTAAAGGCTTTTGCTGTGGATAAAACAATGACAAATTTTTTATTTAGAAATAAAGCAAGCTTTTTGCCAAGCGATTCCGTATCGATTTTACAGGTGATTATAATGTTTTTATAATCATAAAATAAAGACCATTGAGATTCATCTCTAAGGTCGAATGGAATAGTACCTTCTACAGCCTTTTCAGGAAGCTCGGCAATATCTGAACTTGGCAAGGCTTTATTTAGGTAAGCACCACAAAATCCGTTGCCTATTATTAGTGTCTTCATTTATTCCTGACTTCAAAGGCAGGACAGTGTGCTCCAGATGATTTGAAAACTACGGTACTCGGTAAGAATTTTGACTTCATTCCAAATAAACGACAGCCCCGAGGAGATTTTTTGTCATAGGTGACAAAGAAGTGTTTACATTTTAAGCAGTTAGGGGCTTTATTCATAATTAGTTCATTGTTGTGGCAATAGTAGCTTGTGCGACTCCTATGAGGGCTCCAAGTATACCGCCAAAAAGTGTTATGTGTTTAAATTGTTTTTTGCTAAAACCGAGGATGAGTTCTTCTAAAGTTGAAAGCTCCATCTCATTTATTTTATCTTCAATTTTTTTGCGTATGTCAAGGTCACCATTCTCAATTGCTTTCTCGGCAACACTTTCTATACCACCTAAAAGTTTGTCGACAATCTTAGGTTTAAATGGTGCAGCCATAGCCGCAAGTGGGCCAAGTGACTTGAGTGTCTCATCAATTTTCTCATTAATTATTTGGTGAGACTGTTCGCTAGTAAGAGCCTTGTGTATTTCATTTGAAGAGATGAGGTGCTTTTCAAAAGTTTCAGCGATGTTGGCAGCGATCTGTTTTCTCTGTGAAGGTATGACTCCTGGAGTCATGGGGACTTTAATCGGCCCTATGTACCAAGCGTTATAAGGACGGAAAAGCATGCGAATCGCTAGTTCGTTTGTGAAGGCGCCTATGACGGCTCCTACAATGGGGAAAATAATGAATTCATTCATATTTATTCTGTCTCAAAATCTTTAAATTCTGGGGTGCCGTCGGCTTTGACTTTGAGGAGCACTTCCACTTTCTTTTCAGCTTCTTTTAATTGTTTTGAACAGAAGTCAGAAAGGGCACTACCTTTTTCAAAGTGTTTTATGTTATCATCAAGTGAGAGCTCTCCCTTCTCCATTAGAAGAACGGTTTCTTCTAACTGTTTGAGAGCATCTTCAAAAGTTATTTCTTTTTCAGACATAATTATTTATTCCTTGTAACCTTTATCTCACCGTCTGCGAGGCGAACTTTAAGTTCAGCGTTCATAGGTACATTTTTTTCAGCAGTGACAACTTTATCGTTAATTGTAACTATAGAGTAGCCTCTTTCAAGAACTCTTTGAGGGTTCAAAAGGTCTAATTTGGTTTTTAAATTGTTAAATTTATGAGCTTTGTTCTCAATTGACCGCTCAAGTTGAATGGTCATGCGTCGATGTAGATCATCAATTCGCATACTTTTTTCTTGGAATGGTCGCATCGGCTCTCGAAGGACGTAGGAGTTTTCAAGACGTTCTAGCCTTTGTCTCAGTTGAGCAAGTTTGTACTTTAGAGCAGAGTTGAGTCTTCTGTCTAAGTTGAGAATTTTTTCTTTGATTTCATCTTTTTCGGCGATAACTATCTCAGCCGCAGCAGATGGGGTAGGAACTCTTAAATCGGCGACAAAGTCACAAATCGTAAAGTCAACTTCGTGGCCGATAGCACTGATGGTTGGGATATGACTTCCGGAAATAGCTCGAGCAAGTACCTCTAGGTTAAATTGCCAAAGATCTTCTAGGCTTCCACCACCTCGGGTTATAACTATGACTTCGGCTAAGTTTTGATCATTGCAGTACTTTATGGCTTTCGCCAGTTTTTGGGCTGCACCATCTCCTTGAACCGTGCAAGGTAGGATTTTGATGTGAATATTTGAAAATCGTCTATCTATAACATTTAGGAAATCGCGAATCGCTGCACCATCCGTCGAGGTGATAAGTGCTATTGATTTAGGGTAGGGGGGGACTTTCTTTTTTTTGTCATGATCAAAAAGGCCTTCAGCCGCGAGCTTTTGCTTGAGTTCTTCAAACTGAGCCATCAAACCACCGACACCAGTGAGTCTAACTTTATTTACATTTATTTGGTAATTACCGCGATTTTCATAGACAGTCAATCGACCAAATATTTCTATTTCAGAGCCTTCTTTGATGTTATGTCGGAGGAATTCTCTAGATCCAGAAAAGTAAACTGCGCTTATTTGAGAATTTTTATCTTTTAGATTGAAGTAGACATGGCCAGAGCGATGAATGGTTAAGTTGCCAACTTCACCAGAAAGCCACAATGGGAAAAAACCGTCCTCGATAAGGTCTTTGACGCAACCAGTGAGTTCACTTACTGACCAAACTTTTGAAGAACTCATTTTGAGCGCCTCAGTGGCTTATGGTTTAGAGAGGTTCGCCTTTTATTTACTTCTTGCCAAAGTGTATCACTTTTTGAAATGATTTTGATTAGCTTGTTGGTGGAGAGCTTATAAGCTTCAGCAACAGTGGAGATCTGCCAATCATTTTCTTCTAGATGGTCAAATAAACAAGCGCAGAACAACGAGTAGTGCTTATTTGATGGGTTCATGTCCATTTGTCCTTTCCAGGGAACAGCTGGACAACGCATAGTAAAGGCTAACTCAAGCTTTAGTCTTTTGATGGCTTTACTTTTGTTGACTGATTGCTTTCTATCTTCAGAAGCTGTAGCTGCAACTGAAGAATCATTGTGAGTGAGGCGGACCGCAGACTCGGTTTTATTTTTCTTTTGTCCTCCAGGACCCCTAGCTTTGTAGAAGTCCAGAGTGCAATGCTTTAAAAAATCATTTTCATCTAGTTGAAGAAGTTCGTTTCTTTCGATCAATAGTGTTTCTGCCAGTCTGGTTTGTTTTCGTATGCCCACTTATAATAATCTCTATTTTTGAGATTTGCAGCAGATTCTTGATCAAGTACGATAATTGTTGATGGGTGCATCTGTAGAATGGAAGCTGTTACCCAAGCTGTTATAGGGCCTTCAACCGCATCGGCTACTATCTTAGCCTTTGATTCGCCAGTCGCTAAGAGTACGACTTTGTGAGCATCCATGATAGTCCCAACTCCCATAGTGAGGGCATGTTTTGGTACATCTTCATTGGCTCCAAAGATAGGTCCATTTTGTTCAATGGTTTCTTTTGTTAGGGTTTTTATACGAGTTCGAGATGCAAGAGACGATCCGGGTTCATTGAAACCTATATGGCCATCTGTGCCTATGCCGAGGAGCTGTAAGTCTATGCCGCCCAAGGAATTTATTTTGTCTTCATACTTTTTGCACTCGGCAGGTATATCTTCAGCAAGACCATTTGGCAAGTGTGTATTTTCTAGGTTTATATCTACATGATTAAACAGTTTATCATTCATATAGTAGCGGTATGACTGGTCATGAGTTGGGGCAAGACCAACATATTCGTCTAGGTTAACTGTTGAAGTACTGCTGAAGCTCAATTCGTTAGCTTTGTGAAAGTTAATTAATTGCGAGTAGACACTTTCCATGGTTCGGCCTGTAGCTAGGCCAAGAAGAGAGTTGTTTTTTGCGTTTACCTGACTTTGAATAATCTTAGCGACTATTTCCTCCGCCTGATTCTTTGTATCTGTAATTATAACTTCCATTGAAAATCCTGAGGTTTAAAATTGTATACATTAATTAATTATCATATACGATAATTATGTCGACGTTTTATATCAAGTAATAATTGATTTTTAGTCAAAAATTAGTTTATAATTTGTTAGAGGTATTTACGGGTTAAGTGGTTGATTAAAGTATGAAAAGTTTGTTTTCGGGTCTTTTTGGCTCAAATAAGGACGAGACTTGTGTGGAGTCGAGTTCCTTGAGTGATTTGATGAGTTTTATGGAGAATAAGGTATTTCCTTGCAGTGAGTGTGGTCACTTTGTGCAATTAGATAATCCTGAGCCATTAACTATATCGCCGTGTTCTAAATGCGGGCACGGAAATTTCATTCCCCAAAAGGTTGGTCCTTTCCTTCTCTATAAGTTTTGTGGAGATGGAGGCATGGGTCGAGTTTATAAAGCCACCTGTAGCCTTGTACCAGGCGTTGAGTACGCTGTTAAAATTTTGCCAAAGGAAATGCGTGGACAAAAGGATTTAGAGGCAGCACTAAAACATGAGGCTGAAGTCACTTTGCTTTTTAATGGTCACCCCAACTCAGTTACTGTTGTTGAGTGTGATGTTGATAATGACATAGCTTATTTGGTGACAGAACTTGTTGAGGGCTTAACACTTGAAGAGTTGATAAATACCAAGAAGAAGCTTTCTGAAAAAGAAGCCGTTAGGCTGGTTTATCAGCTGTTGCTGATAACAGAATTTATTTATTCAAAAGGTTACCTATACAGGGACTTAAAACCTCAAAATATCGTTGTGAATGACGACGGAAAGCTTACTTTGATGGATTATGGCATTTGCCTACCGAAAGGAACGGCAGCACATCCGCAAGAGATGGAAGCAGAAGGCTCCCCTCATTTTATTCCTCCGGAAAGAATAACCGATCAAGGTGAAGATATTCGCAGCGAAATCTACAGTATTGGTATGTTGCTTTACTATATGTTGGCTGGTGAAACGTATTTTTCAGGAGAGACAAATCAAGAAATCGCAGAACAGCATGTGAAAGCAAAGCGAAAAGAGAATTTATCCGCAGAGCTGAGTCATGTGAGCTTGGATTTAGTTGATTTGATTGATCGAATGACTAAAGTTAAGAAACGTAAAAGGGTGCAAACTTTAGGGGAAGTCCAGTCAGTGATAAAGTACCTAGGTATGAAGCACGACTTATTTGAAAAAGACTCGGAACATCCTAGATCAGTTGTAGAACTATAGTTTCTTGTTCGCCATGCGCTGCACTTTCATGTCAGTTTCGCGTTTTTTAATGCTCTGCCTTTTATCGGCTTGGTCTTTACCTTTACATAAGCCAATAGCTACTTTGACTTTTCCTCGTTTCAAGTAAAGGCTAAGAGGGACAAGAGTCATGCCCTTAGTGTCAATTGCCCGGCCAATTTTTAGAATCTCTTTTTTGTGTAGGAGTAAGCGGCGTCTGCGCATAGGCTCGTGATTGTTTCTATTGCCTTGCTCATAAGTGGCTATGTGGACAGAATTGAGCCAAGCTTCACCTTTATAGATTTCAACGAAACCTTCTTGAAGTGAAATTTGTCGAGCTCGGCATGACTTCACTTCAGTACCTTGAAGTTCGATTCCGGCTTCAAAAGTTTCGATGACGTGATAATCGTGTCTGGCTTTTCTGTTTTCTGCTAATTTCATAGATGTCACTTATTACTTACTGATGGAGTAGATTATTCTGTATAAAACATCTTGCAAATAGAATACTTCATTTTAGCCTTAAAGATTATCAAGATATATAGAATAAATAGATGATGTTTAGTAATATATAGGCATCCTTTGGGTTATTATGATGTAGCTACCAATTAAATAGAGAGAAGGGCTTCCAAAGATTAATGAGTAAACCTGATAATATAACTAAAACAATAGTCTATAAACCTCAGGGGTTTCAGCCTTCCACTCATGAAAGTAAGTTTGTTATCGAAGGGACTTTAGGCCAAGGCGGCATGGGAACGATTTATGATGCCTTTGATCGAAATGTTCGTCGTAAAGTCGCTATAAAAAGTATTAATTCAGAAATAGCTCAAAATGTAGTTAGCCGAAAGTACTTTACCAAAGAAGCACAAATAACAGGTCAGCTTGAACATCCAAATATAATCCCAGTTTATGAAATGGGCGTCAATCCTCAAGATCGTCTTTATTATGTAATGAAGCGAGTTCAAGGAATAACTCTGGCAGATGTGTTGGATGGCATAAAGGATGGTCAACGGCGAATGATTCGTCAGTACCCCCTACCTGTTTTATTATCCATTTATCAAAAAGTTTTGGATGCTATCGCTTATGCCCACGCCCGTGGAGTTGTTCACTTAGACCTTAAACCAGAGAATATTATGGTTGGCGAGTTCGGTGAAGTTCTAGTTTTGGATTGGGGAATCGCTAGGCTCAGGAAAAGGTCGCCAAATGTAGATCAAACAAGATTTGTAACTTTGGATGATTCTGTAAATCTTGGGGAAGACTTTGAGAATGAACAAGTGATCGGAACTCCCGCTTTTATGGCACCAGAACAAGCTTCAGGAAAATCAAAAACGATTGGTACTAGAACTGACATATATGCTCTTGGCGCAATCCTCTATAATATTCTTACTCTCAGACCTCCGGCAGCAGGTAGAACGACAACAGTAGTTCTTAAGAAGATTGTCACAGGTCGGGTTATTGATCCACTTTCTTATAATGAGCCGAATAATAAGCAACAAGAAAATATCATCCACTTGCGCCATCTTCCAGATGAAAAGGTTCCAGAAGCCTTGTCTAAAGTATGTATGAAGGCGATGAATGAAAGGCTAGATGGACGCTACCAGGCAGTTAGAGACCTTCAGGAAGATCTTTATGCCTATTTCTCGGGTTATGCGACAACTGCCGAGGATGCAGGATTAAGCCGCCGTTTGTCACTTTATATATCACGCAATAAATACTTGATCATCACTGTGATTCTTTTAGTAATTATCAATATAATTATTTTGCTTATTGCTGTCATCAAATAGTTAGCTGTTGACTTTTTTCTCTAAGGCATATCTTTAGAGTAAAAATTTACGGTGATACAATGAATAAAAATGATTTTGATGAATTCCAAAAACAACTTCAAAAAATGTTTGGTGGTGGACTGAAAGGTCAGAATCCTATGGGTTTTCAATCTGCAGGGACTCCTCAAGAAAAGCCAGAGTCTGAAGCAGAAGTGTCGGAGCCAGAAGAAGATAGCTTTGAAAAAATCAGAACATTTGATTTAAAGCCTAAAGATATTCGCGATGAATTAAATAAATATGTTATCAAGCAAGATGAAGCTAAAAAGGTTTTATCAGTTGCAGTATGTGATCACTATAATCATGTTAGGCGCTGCTTAGAAGGTAATGACAAGCTTGGAGATGAGTACGCCAAGCAAAATATAATTGTCTTAGGGCCAACTGGTGTAGGTAAGACATATTTATTGAAGTGTATAGCTCGATTAATTGGCGTGCCTTTTGTTAAAGCAGATGCGACTAAATTTTCAGAAACTGGTTATATCGGTAAAGATGTTGAGGATATGGTTCGAGATCTTGCTAAGGCAGCGGATGGCAACGTTGAACTTGCCGAGTATGGCATAGTTTATATCGATGAGATCGATAAATTGGCGAATTCTGGTGAAGGGCGTGGCGGTAAAGATGTGAATGGCCGTGGAGTTCAAATAAATCTTTTGAAGCTGATGGAAGAATCTGATGTTAGTTTGAAAAGTCAGAACGACATGATGGGCCAGATGGAGTTCATGATGAATATGGCAGGGGATAAAGGGGCAAAAAAGAAAAACTCTATAAATACTCGCCATATACTTTTTATCGTAAGTGGAGCTTTTTCAAACTTAGCAGAGCGTATTCAGCGTCGTCTATCTGGACCTCAGATAGGCTTCATGGCAGAAAAAACAAGTGATGAGGAGTTGAGCTCTTATTTAAAAAAGGTAGAAACTTCAGATCTAGTCGACTATGGCTTTGAGCCAGAATTCGTTGGTCGCCTTCCTGTTCGAGTTGCTTGTGAGTCTTTAAATGCTCAGGACCTTGAAGCTGTGTTATGTAATTCCAAGGGAAGTATTCTAAGTCAGTATGGAGAAGACTTTGCAGGTTATGATATATCTTTTGATATGACGAAGTTAGCATTGAGTGCTATTGCGGAAAAAGCTTTTAAAGAAAAAACTGGCGCCCGTGGTCTCATGACCGCTTTAGAGGGTGTGTTTAGAAACTTTAAGTTCGAGTTGCCATCTACGAGTATTAAGAGTTTTAAAGTCGATGAAAAGACAGTCTCAGATCCAGATGAAACTTTGAAAAACCTTCTAGAATCTAATAAATACTTAGAACAAGAAGAGCTTATAAAAGAAATAGAAGCTTATGCAAAAAGCTTTTCAGATGATCATGGAGTCGAGTTAGAGTTTAGTGATGATGCTGTGAGCTTATTAACGGAACTAAGTGAAAAGAATAATAAGTCTATTTCGAGTATTTGCTCTGAAAAGTTTAAAGACTATCCCTATGGTTTGAAGTTAATTGCAGAAAAAGGAAACATTAAGAAGTTTACTATTTCGAAAGATGCAGTCATCGATCCAGATAAAGAATTATCGAACTGGGTAGTCAAAGGGTTTCAAACTCCAGAAAGCTAGGCTGAAGAGAAAAAATATAAAATTTCCTAAAGTTTTATTAATTACTGTCGATAGAGACTAAATGATGCAAAGAGTTCGAGTTGGATTCACCGCATCCTGTCAAGAAAGTTTCTAGGCAGTTCATTCCGGCATGGAGGCCGGTTTGTGTATTAATAATTCAAGGAGGAATTGTATGTCACTCGCAGTAAACAACAATACAACTGCTTTCGGCGTTTGGTCTAACTTTAGCTCAAATGCAGCGAATGTAAAAAAGGCAATGGGAAACTTATCTACAGGTGTTAAAAACGTTGTCGACAATCCGTCTGGTGTAGGTATCAGTGAAAGAATGAGATCGCAAGCACGAAATGTTTCTTCGGCTCGTTCGAACGTTGAAAACTCATTATCTATGCTACAAACTGCAGACTCATGGATGCAGAAAATTAATGACATGATGGGTCGTATGTCAGAGCTAGGTATCGAAGCTGGTGATGGTACCAAAACGGCTGGCGATAAAGAGAACATACAGACAGAATTTAAAGAGTTACAGACTGAGATTGAGCGTATTACCTCAAAAAGTACTGCAGCCGCAAAATTCAATGGTCTGTATCTATTCCGTGGAGGTAATGGTGTAGCTGTTACTTCTGGTGACGGGGTAGAAACGGGTAATGTTAGTGTTCAAATTGGTGCAGATACAGGCCAGAGCGTTGACTTGTCTCTTAAAGACTTACAGGTCACTAACACTGAAGTTATCGGTACGACAGTCAGTTATACTTATAACTCTGATAATGTCACTACAGGCTCTACTCGAACAGATGTGACTTGGTCTTCTGTGATTGACTCCTCTAAGATGAGTGTGACTTCAAGTGATGTTGTTGGTAAACTATCCAAAGCAATTGACTTTATTGCCAATGCTCGAGCTACCAACGGTTCTCAGCAAGCGAGAATGGAGCAAACAAGAAGTGGTCTTCTTTCATATGAAGACAACTTAAGAGCTGCGGAGAGTAAGATCCGTGACGTAGATATGGCTCGTGAGTCTACTGACTTTGCTAAGTTCCAGATTCTGAATCAGGTATCAAATGCAATGTTGGCTCAAGCGAATCAGATGCCACAAGCAGTGATGCAACTGGTCGGATAAGCTAAATCACGTTGGTGAATTGAAGGCGGTCCTCGAAATAGGGCTGCCTTCTGCATTTTAGGGGTAAATAAGTGCTAGGCATAAATCATGCGCCTTGTTAAATAAAAAAGTTTACAGGTAATTGGTATGATACGTTTTGGAGGATTAGCAACAGGTCAGGATACAGAAAGTATAGTAAATTCCTTACTTGAAATAGAACGACAGCCTATCATTAGACTCGAACAGGGTATAGTTGAAGAAGAGGAAAAATATTCCGCTTGGTCGGAATTAGATTCCAAAGTCTCAGACCTTCACTCAAAGGTAGATAAATTAAATTCTTTTTTAACTTGGCGTCAGTTTGATGTTTCATCGACAGATGAAGATGTCATCTCTGGAAGCGCAAATAATGAGGCCGCAACAGCAAGCTACAGTGTAAATGTTTCGTCCTTAGCGACAAAGCATATGGTTGGCTCTGCGTCACAAGCTAGTATTGGTGCAGACCTTGGATTAACAGGTGACTTTAATATAAACGGCGAAATTATTCCTGTTAATGTTGGAGATACACTAGAAGATGTAAGAGATGCAATAAATACAGCAGCTGAATCGATGTCCCCAAAAGTTACTGCATCCATTATAAATACCACCTTAGTTATAGAGAAATTTAGTTCAGGTTCTACGCCCATGACCATTACCGATGGAACTGGAAGTATTGCCGAAAATCTAGGCATATTACAGGCAGGGGGTGCTTTTGATAATGAACTTGTGGCAGCATCCGAGTTAAATGCAACAGTTAATGGGGTGGATATAGTTAGTCAATCAAATACGGGCATATCTAGCGTTCTTACTGGTGTCACTTTGAACTTTAAAAGTGAAGGTAGTTCGACGTTGGAGATTAAGAGAGATACAGAAACTATAAAGACTGCTTTTCAAGAATTTGTAGACGCTTATAACTCTGCTATGGAATTAGCTGAAGAGCAAACAGAGGTGAGTTTGAGCGGTAGTGGAGATAGAATCGACGATCTTGGTGTACTTCAGGGCGACTCTTCTGTGACTAATATACGCTTTCGTTCAAGAACTTTAGTTACTTCTAACTTTAGCGACAGTGAGCTCAATGGTGACTTTAATACACTTCAGTCAATTGGCATATGGACTGAAGGAAGAGATAATAGATTGACAATTTTTAGTGCAAATAAATTGTCAGATGCATTAGAGAATAACTTTGAAGAAGTCGAAGACCTAATTCGTGATTTCGATGGTGGCGTCATGCGGCGTTTTAGAAACTATACAGATGAGCTTCAAACTCCAGTTGATGGTACTATCGCTAGGAGACAAACGTCAATTCGAAACTTGATTGCGGATAAAGATGAAAGAATTCGTGCACTAGAGTTACAGCTCCTTGACCGAGAGGCTGACCTTTATCAGCGTTTTGCCAATATGGAGGCCTCTGTATCAAGTATACAATCTCAAGGAAACTTTGTTTCAAGTAGAGTTGGGTAGTAATTCCTAATAGGTAAACCCCCAGTTTTACCGGGTGGACTCCCTAAGTTTTACTTTTGCTGCATTCTAGGAATTGTATTAAAGTATGTTTATTTCTTGAGTCCTGAATGGACGTTGTAATCGTAGGCCCAGACTTTGAGTCTGGGTTTCATTATGGAAAATATA
>JAJPOQ010000087.1 GCA_021232515.1 Lentisphaeraceae bacterium | reverse complement strand
AAAGCAACAGTTAGTCTTGTTGTAGTTAAGAGGGCAGTTGGTTATGTCTATGTATATGGTGCTGTGGGAAATGATGTAAATGATGATGGTCCAGGCAAAGTTGAAATTCCGGCAGACAAAGGCGAGATTCGAGCACTTCAGGCTTTGGCCGAAGTTGGTGGTTTATCAAAATGGGCAGCTCCAAACTTAGCCTATATACTCACCGTGGAAAATGGCTCTTTTAAAAAGCAGAAATTGGCTTTAGAAGAAGCTTATAAAAACATTGGTGGTAACCAAGATTTAATTTTAAAGCCAGATGACATCATCGTAGTGCCTTCTTTATCAGACGGTAAAGTCGCACCAGGTTCCGTTCAGGTAATGGTGGCAGGAAAGGTGGAAAAGCCTGGAGTAGTTTTCTTTGAGCCCGGAGAGCCACCTTCTTTAATTCGAGCTATTCTCAAGGCTGGCAATTTTAACAAATTTGCAGACAAGAGTAAGGTTCGTTTAGTCCGTTTTCAAAATGGTCAAAGTAAAATTCACAATGTAGATGTCGAAAAGCTACTCAGGCAAGGAGAGCTTATTCGTGACCTTAAGTTAGTTAGCGGTGATTTAATTGTCATAGATGAATCTTGGTATTAACTATGAGTAACTCTAAAAATACAGAATCTTTTCAAATCGATATACCTGCCATAAGTAGAGTTCTATTAGCTTATTGGTGGATGATTATACTCGGGACTATAACTGGAACATTGTTAGTTTTTGTTATTTGTCAGAACTTACCGGAAGTGTATCGCGCCGAAACCAGATTTGAAATCCTTGAAAATAAAGCGATTCAATTAGAAGGTAAAATTACTGAAGAGTTTCGTGATCGAAACTTTAATCCACTTAATCGGCATATTGTCCTTCTCGAAGGTGAGAATATAAATAAAACACTTGAGAGAAAGTATACAGAACGCTTTTCTGATTTACAGAAAACAAACTTTTCTCCTTTTGACGTATATGCCGCACCAGTTAGAGGTGCTGAAACTGTTATGCTTGATGTTGCAGTTGATTCTTACAATCAAGATGCTGCCCTTGCTTATCTAAAAGAGCTGATGGAGGTCTACGAAGGTTTACGTCTAGATGAATCCCAGAAAGAGTTGTCAGATACTCGTAAAGCTTTTAGAAATGAACAAGTTAGACTTGATACTGACATAAGTTTAGCCCAAGCAGAATTAGATGATTTTAAAGTTGAGAATAACTTTATTTTACTAGAAACAAAAAATGATTTTGATCGAAAGCTTATTGCGAAGTTATTAGAAAGAGCCAATCAAAAAGAATTTGAATTAGAAGTCCTTAAGAGTCGACTCGCGTTATTGAATAATTCTGAAGCAGATATAAAGAAGGTCTTTCCTCAGCTAATTGACTCTGTACTTGCACTAAGTGAAAGCGATAAACTGCGTCCAGAATCTTCATTGGAAGCAGATATTCGCCAATGGAAAGACATCCAAGTTGCTCTCAGGAAAATTGACGCTGAGTATAAAATAAAGCTTAAGAAATATAAGAAATCTCATCCAAAAATGATCGATCTTAAAGACAAAGAGGAAATTATCCTTGCTGAGAGTTCTGCTTATTCGGTAAATATTGTCAATGCTCTGAGAGGTAGAGTTGAGTCGATGGAGATTGAGCGCCTTAATTATTTAAAAAAAGCAAATGCGACAGAGAAAAGTCTTGGAGAACACTCTATCCATCTTTCAACACATGAACGCTTAAAGGCTCGCCTAACAAATCTAATAGAAATGAAAAATAGAGTTCACTCGAAGATTATTTCACTTTCTACAGATAGTACTCAAGAAAAGTACTTTATGCGCATGATTAGATCTCCAGAAATCCTTGAAAAGCCTGTATGGCCTCAGAAACTAAAGTCTACAGCAGCGGGCTTTATTTTTTCTTTTATGCTAAGTGCAATATTCGTTTTATCGACATTTATGAAAAAAGCTGAGAAATATAACTTTAGTAAGGTGATTGACGAAAAGGGCGTTGCTTGTCTCGCAACTATACCACACTTCCCCGTAAGTAAATTCAAAAAAGATAAGCTCTTTCTAAATTCTGTTTCGAAAGGCTCAATCTTATCAGAGGCCTACCGAAACTTAAGGATAAATATTGAGAAAAAACTGGGCGGTTTAAAAAGTCTTGTAGTTACCTCATCAGGACCAGGAGAAGGTAAGACTACAACTTCTTTAAATTTGGCGCTTTGTTGGTCTTGGACTGGACAAAAAGTCCTTATAATTGATGGAGATTTTCGCAAAGCTTCTTTGAGAAAGATATTTCCAGATGAAACAGATGAAGGTATTCTTGATTATCTGAAGTACCAAGAAGGAGATATATTCGATTATGTCGTAGATGATGTTGCAGAGAACTTATCCTACCTGCCAGCAGGTCACAGTGAGGAGTTGGTAACTGAGTATCTTGAAAGTGGTAAAATGTCTGAGTTGATCAATAGCTTAGAGTCAGCCTACGATATTATCATTATTGACAGCGCTCCAGTCTTGAGAGTTGTGGATACAGTTCATTTAAGTGATATGACTGCAGCAACTGTTGTCGTAGCGCGCAGTGGAGTTTCTTCTTCGACAGATATTTCCAGAGTTCTCGATAAGATTGCAGAAGACAAAACTATTGGTTTTACAGTAAATGGCTTTAAACCAAGTCATGCTCGCTTTGTTGAGAGTAATAATCAAACTGATTTGCATGCGGGCTATTCGTACGGTTATGCTAACCTCAGTTATAAAAGTGAATACTAGTCGGTAACTTTGAAAGTCTACGGAATATCTCTGGCCTACTTTACGCTTTTAGCTGCAGCCGGAGGCTTATGGCAACCGGCAACCCAGTTTTGTCTTATTTTGCTTTCAGCCTTGAGTGGATATGAAATGTACAAAGCTAAAGAGGAAGATCGTATACCTTCTGCTTTGATTGTTCTTCTACTAGTATCGTCCTTTGTATTACTCTTGGTCTTTTTGATCGATTACAGATACCTACCGACTTTTGTAGTTTCTGAGTCTAGACAATTAATTCATGATGATATGATGCAGACTTTGAGAGTAGGAGAATCATTGGGGGTTTTTAAGGCTGTTTATCCATTTGAAAGCCTTTCATTGAACTACTGGGGAACTCTAAGGTTTTTGACGAATGTGTTACTTTGTATAAATACTGTTTATCTGGTTGCTGTTTGTAGACATAAAGAAAAAGAAAGTCTTCTAAAAGTTTTTATTGTCGGAGCCGTAATTGTCTCTGTAGCTGGGCTTGTTGGAGAGTTTTATATACCTTTCAATGACAAGTTTTGGTGGGGTTTGGATTTTCATGACAAAGGCGTAATTGCATGTTTTGGATTAAATAACCATTATGGAGTTTTTTTGTCTTTTGTAATCCCATTTTCTTTGTTCTTTATCCGTAGTTCTTTCCAGCAAGGAAACAGGAGAGGATTGATATTATGGAGTTTAGTTTATGTGATGATTTTTGCTGGTATTCTCGTTTCATATTCTAGAGGTGCAGTGCTTTTATCATTTATTGCTTCTGTTTTAACTTTAATGACTTTTGCTCAACGTCCTGTACATAGGTTTTGGATAGTTTTAGCGAGTATGTTTGGTTGTATCGCCATATTACTGTCAGCGCCGGGTAAATTAAAAGCGGAAATAGTAAATGGTTTAAATGAATCAAGTCGTTGGGAACTGTATGAAAAAGTTCCTGAGATAACACAAGCGTTTTTCCATGGCGTTGGCCCTGCAGCTTATCGCTTCATCTCGACTGGGTTAGTCGTCAATAAAGGCGAAATGTGGGGGATAGCTCATCACTCAGAAAATACTTTTTTTCAGGTACTCCAAGAGTGTGGCATTTTAAATACTTTGCTAATAGTCATACTATTTTTTGTTCTACTGTATAAAGGAATCAAAAACTTTCAGAAAAGACACCTTTCCAGATCTTTCAGCATTCCTGTTTTTATTACACTCATTATTGCCTTTTTACATGGACTATATGACTATGCTTTTGGAGTACCTGTATACAGTTTTGTAATTGCTCTTTTTATTGGTTTTTTACAGAAAAAAGGCAGACGCTTTGATGGTAGCATTAACACTCAAAAAGACCGCCTTTTGCAGAACTTAAGTTTTGGTGTTCCCGTAGCATCTTTATTTTTTCTTATCTTACTAGCCATCTCAGAAAAGGGTTATTACAAAGATAGTTATGAGTATGCTAAAAATGCTGAGATAGAAGAATTATCAAGGTTAATACCACAACAGCCGTCATCATGGCATCTATGGTACCACTTAGGAAGGAAAAGTTGGCTTGCAGGGAACCATAATCTTCCCTTCACAGAAAAATGCTTTAAAATGGCGGCAATTAACTTTCCTAATCATACTGAGCTTTGGCATTCATTAGCGATGACTAGGTATCTCCAAGGTAATCACTACGAAGCCTCTAAAGCATACAAGATATATTATTTATTGCAGGCAGACTGGAAGCGGAAAAGTCTCCACCAAGAGGCGTCTATTTATTTAGAAGAATATTTTGACTTACAAACGTTACTTCAAGAAAAGTTAAATATAGAAAATTTACAAAGAGAGAAGATGAGGGAGATATGACAGGACTTCTACGTAAGATCTTACCACGTAAGATAAATGTCTTTGATGAACTACCACCACCAATGCTCATCGCCATTGATTTTGACGGTACTTGTGTTGAAGAAAAGTACCCTGCAATAGGTCGTGAAAAGGCGGGTTGCTCGCAAACTCTAAAAGCCTTAGTCCGACGTAACCATAAACTCATTTTATGGACCTGTAGAGAAGGAGATAAACTACAGGAAGCAGTGGAATGGTTTGAGGATCGAGAGATCCTTTTAGTTGGTATAAACGAAACGCCTTTGAGAGATGACTTTAGAGAAGAGAGGGGACGTAAAGCTTTTGCTAATCTTTATATCGATGATAAAGCCTTTGGTGGTTTTCCTGGCTGGGATAAAATACATTTTGAGTTATTGGGTATGCCTTTATTAAAGTAAGGGAGAATTAAAGATGTTTACTGCGAATAAGCCTAAAAAGGTAGAAGATTAAAGGGACACCTAATGAATAAAAAAATCATCATTGTAGATGATGAGCTTGCCGTCGGTGGACTAGTTCAACATATTGTCGAAGAGCTTGGATTCAACTCTGAGGTCTTTGCCGATCCACAGCATGCTTTAAAAGAAATTTTAAAACAGCAGCCATTTTTAGTTATTTCAGACCTTTCTATGTCAAGTATGTCTGGTGTTGAACTGTTGACTCGCTGTAAAGAAAAGAACTCGGATATAGAGTTCATAATTATGACTGGATATGGTACCGTTGAATCTGCAGTTGAAGCCATGGATAAAGGAGCCTTAAACTATATTCAAAAGCCACTAAACCTAGATCATTTAAGACATTTGATTAAGCAGGCTTCAGAAAAAATAGAGTTGATTGGAGAAAATCAAAACCTTCAGAAAAGGCTTCATGAGCAGGATATTCTCTCAGCAATAATTGGTAGTAGTCCAAACATCCAAAAGGTAAAAGAACTCATCCGTAAAGTCGCACCAAGTGACGCTGGAGTTATGATTACAGGTGAAAGCGGCACCGGTAAAGAACTTGTTGCACGGGCCATCCACAATTGTAGTCGACGTAAAACGAAAGAATTAATTACCGTAGATTGTGTCGCACTACCAGAAAAACTTTTTGAAAGTGAGTTGTTTGGATACGAAAAAGGTTCTTTTACAGGTGCTGATCAAGCGCGAAAAGGTCTAATGGAGGTTGCAGATAAAGGAACTTTCTTTATGGACGAAATAACAGAGCTAGACTATGGCTTGCAAGCAAAGCTATTGAGGGTGCTACAAGAATATCAGTTTCGTCGATTAGGAGGAAATAAGGTTATTGATGTTGATATAAGAGTTGTTGCAGCGACAAGACGAGACCCACAGCTCGCCGTTGAAGAAGGGCTTTTTCGTGAAGACCTATTTTATCGTTTAAACGTCATTCCGATTCATTTACCTGCATTACGAGAGAGACGAGAAGATATACCTCAATTGATTCAGCATTTCCTAAATCTAGAGTCAAAAAAAAATAGTAACCAACTATGTGAAGTTGATCCGAAGGCAATGGAAAGTCTGATAAACTACAGATGGCCAGGAAATATAAGAGAGTTACGAAACGTAATACTTCGGATGAGTATTCTTTGTAAAGAAAATATGATTACCTTTGATGATCTACCACTATCGATTAGCGAACAACAAAGTCTAAATAGTTTTGATTTGTCTTGGGCTATTCCTTTACCGTTTAAAGATGCGAAAGAAATAATGCTCGACCATTTTGAAAGAGAGTATCTTCGGCAGCATTTGGCAATGAGTCATGGGAATATTAGTCAAGCAGCATTAGAAAGTGGTGTGAACCGTAAGACATTTCATCGACTTATAAATAAATACAATATTTCAGTATATAAGTAGTTCTTTTATTCAACTATCTTTTTTACTTGATTGGCCTCGGTAGCAATTATTTTGTGGTGACTTATTTGGCGGCTAAAGTAGCAGCTTGTTGATTGATCGGTTTACTCCAAACTTGTTTATCATCATACTTGGCGGCTATTTCGATGGTTTCATTTGATTGACCAAGGAAAATAGAATGCTCTTCACTTGGTGCGAGTTTGATGGACGATTTTTGTTTGTTTTTATATATATTTGAGATAGACATTGAGTGTATTTTTAAACCATGGTTCTTGGTGTTCCAGTAAGCTCCTATATTTGAATACTGCACGGCCAGTATGATGCTTTTTCCATGAAACTCTTTAAGTGAAATCTGCTTAACCCCTTTTGCCATAAAAGATTTTATATAGTACTCACCCCTCCGTGAACTCCCTGCTTCAGTTTTGAGTGTTTGAAAAGTTAGGCCCTTATCAAAGGAGACCATATACTTAACACTTTCTGACTCCTGAAAGATGTATGAACGTTCGATTTTCCAAATAGAGTCCCTTGTAGCTCTAAACGGCTTTGACACTATTCGCATACATTGATTACGGTTTTTGTCGGCATTTGCATATAAACTGTCCCAACCTTGAGAAGACTTAAAAAAGTTTTTTCCAACATTACTTACTTGTAACTGAGAAGATTTTACGGTGTATTCTTGGACGGGGTATGTATCCTCTATATCGACTTCGACAATTTCACCTCTTGATGAATGAGCAGCTTTTACTTTTGCTTTATAGTAAGGGATGGGCAAACTTTTGTAGGTAGCAGCTTGCCACTTCACCGAAATACTATTTTGAGAAAGTTGAGGCGCAGGCGGCCCGTAAAGACTTTGTAGATGAGCGATGTCTAGATCCTGAAGTTCCCTATAGTCTTGAATTTTATAATACATGACTGAATCAATGTCTTTATTGTGAACTAGACCAAGAGTATGGCCCATTTCGTGGAGTATAACTTTATAGAATAAGCTGGCGGTCCAAGTTCGCTTACTATTATCCATATGGATATCGCCGCTTAAAGAAGTATTCCCTGGGAAGTAGCCCATACCAGCAGTTGAACCTGAAAGTCCCCTAGCTCCGATTCTGATCATGCTTTCATGACAGTCACTGACTTCGACAAGTTTTACATTGCTAAACCGACTCCAATGTTGAGCAGCTTTTCGAGTTAACTTTTCTGCTTGCAGAAAAGAAATACCTTTGATTGCCGTTCTCAAGCCATTTATTTTAGTAGGGCTTTTGAGGTTTGTTTCTAAGTAACTACTACTTACAAAGCTATAAGTTACATAGTTTGTCGCCCAAGTCTTTCCATGGTGGCACTCTTTGCTACAAGCAAATGTGTAGATTGTTACAAAGAAAAAAAAGATACTTACTAATACTCTCTCGGCTCCCATAACCCTTTCCTCATTTAGTTTCTGTATAAACTGCATAAATGAGGGGTTGTTATAGATGTTATTTTTGTAAGATTCTCTAGATGATTGCTTTGTGTGTATTTGTGCGTTGGAGGTTTTTTCGCACTTGGGACATGCTTGGGACAATAAGTAGACTATGTCAGAGGCACCTAAGGGACATGATTCGTGATCAGAGTGTTTGCTTCCAGCTGCAATCTTAGAAATCTTCAGATTAAGTTTCTAGCGTGCTTTTGGTTTTCGGAGTATCAAAGATCTGTTTGAAATAAATTTATATTAGTCAACTATTCGCCAAGCTCAGGGATAATCTTATCTGAGACCTTATGTAACAAAGCTTAAGGTATGAACTAGCTCATGGACTACATAAATCGTTGAGAACTCAAAATTCCATTACTAGCTCATAGCTTATAAGTGATTGAGAAAAAGTTTAAAAAAATTGCACGTTTATTTCGGAGAAAGTAACTTATATCTTAGTATCGGTAGCGGGAGAGAATTGTTGAAGAAATTTACACTTATAGAGTTACTCGTTGTAGTTGCCATAATTGGCATATTAGCGAGCATGTTATTACCAGCAGTTGCGAAAGCTCGAGAGAAGGGGAAAGCAGCTGTTTGTTTAAGCAATATTAAACAGATAGGAATAGGCATCATTTCTTATGGTACGGACTCAGACTATTTTCCTTATGCTACCAATAGCGATAAGAGTATCACCTACGACGATCTTATAAATATAGATAATCGCTCTCAGTCATTAATAACTCAGAATGGAATAAAAGCAGATGAGCTTCAATCCAAAGCTTATGAGTGTCCTAATGACGTTATCGATAGAGGAGACTATAAAATCCGTAGTTACTCTATAAGTGCAGGAACTAACTATACCGCAGGAGGGTATAACGGAGTAGCAGCTCCCTTGGGACTTGCAAAAGCTTTCGGTCAGATACCAAAGCCAGCTATGACGTTGCTTTTAAGTGAACGGGTTAAAGTTGGTAATAGACTTGGCTTTGACACCTCTGCACACATGGGGTTTTACAACCTTGACCATTGGAAGGAAGGTGTTCACAATGGCAAAACCACGAAACGAAATGCCCTTTTTGTTGATGGTCATGCAAGTTATGAGTCAGACGCCAAAATTTGGGGCAATTATATGATAGCTGAGTAAACACTTTTTGATGCCTTGAGTTCGGCAGTATCTGTTGATAATACTTATAATTTATCCTTAGCTTAACTTTTTGGAGGAGTTAGAAAGGTTACTTGAGGATTGATTGGGCTATGAGATAAAGACTTTTTTAATCAAGGTGTTAGCGTAATTTGAAAGGGTAAGTAGCATGAAGTTATGTTTTTGTATTTTTATATTATCGTTTTGTCTATTTGCTGAAGAAAACTCTACAAAAGTTGTTAGAAAGAAAACTGGACAGCTTGAGCTTCCGAAGGATTTTTGGCAAATTGAAGCAAAGCTAGGCGCTTATAACTTCTTTATGAAAAATATCTCGGATTATTATAAAAATGATTACAAATACTCTATAGATGAAACTAAAGAAGCGCTTTCACAAGTTCAAATAATATATAGCGAGATGGGAGGACCTGGTCCCATTGGCCCAATTAAGAACACGATGAACAAATCGTATTTTTTAAAATCTGACCCAAGCGCGTGTTTTCTGATTAGTACTAGAAACATTGACAGCTTTGGACTGTTCTATCAAATAGAAGGTAAACCTCATGTTGAGTTACGTCAGCAAAAGCTAAATTATATGTCGGTGAAACACTTTACGAGTTTTCTTTTTTGGTTAAGTCAAATTAAAGAAGAAAGAGTCACGGGTCAACCAGGGAGGCATGCAGTCTCTTGGCGCTCAGGGATGAATGACAAGAATAAACTAGTTATTGTTACAGGTCTCAAGAATAGAAGAGAGTACTTGGGGAATCCGTATACTTCGTTTGGCCCTGGAATAACGGACAAGTCATACGCCAATGCAAGTGGCCAGCTTTTAGAAAAATTTTTAGGAGAGAAGATCCAGACTGAGTTTACTGACTCATCAAAAATGGAAACCCTGAATATTGATCAGCAATTTAAGATAGTAGATTTTGTTTTAGATAATTATGATGAAAACTTCAGCAAAGAAATTTTACATGATTGCCTTTCATTGATTGAGTATCATAACGCTTTAAAGTATAAATCGAAAATAGAAAAACTATTGATGAAAGTAAGTATTAAAAGCAGGCTTCAAGAGACCTTGTATAAGCTTTCAATTATTGATGATTTAGACCTCATTTTAAATATAGCCAAAAATCCAGAGAAGGATTATAAGTGGGCGTTTCGGCTAATAAAGAAATTTCCAGACATTTATTTAGAAGCTTTAGAACCATGGGTGTTTAATAATAAGTTTGGCCATATTTCATTTAAAGAAATGTATAAGACAGACCCAAAGTTTGCGGGTCGATTCTTTAAGAAACATATAGACTATTTTAGGAAGTCTGGACTCATAAATCACACTACGAAGATGAAACTCGATTAGTGTTTTTTAAGTGAGTGTTATATCAGATAAAACTCTTATTTTTTTTCGTACTCCAGTCAATTTTTAGAGTTTGGTAAGAATTATATATAATGAATAGATAAACCTCATCTTTTCACACAACACACGCTAGAGGGCTGTATGCATGTGCAGCCCTCTTTTTCTTGAGAAGATAAAGTCTGTTACAGACTCCTTACATACAGCTCTTACAAAATATGATCAATCCATTGAATTATGCTAATTTATTTTAAGCTTTGAAGCTTAGTGGATGAATCTAGTGAACCATAAACCTTATGGCTTAACAAAAAAGTGAGGTGCTAGAGGGGGAAGTTTTAAGGATTTAAGTTCAGAGAGCATAGCTACAGTTTTTTTAAATTAATCAATCTAGAACTGTCAACTATGGTGAATTGGTGAGGATTCATATAAATGAAAGCATTGCTTTTAGTTTTTCACACACACACGCCTACTATCGGCTTCAACTTAATGGAGCCGGTAGTTTTTTCTATAGATCACACGTGACAGATTGCAGCTTTTAGTCGATAAGAAAACACCATGCGTCACGCTTAAGAGCGTCATTTTTTTTTGTTAAATAGCGTTTCGTATAGACCTACTTTTTGGCCTGTATACTGTAGGAGGTTTTATCTCGACCGATTTATTTAAGAATTTATTAGAGAGCTGTCAACTATGATGGATCGGTGAGGATTCTATATATGAAAGCATTGCTTTTAGTTTCTCACACACACGCCTACTACCGGTTTCAATTTATTGGAGCCGGTAGTTTTTTCTATAGGTTACACGTGACAGATTGCAGCTTTTAGTCGATAAAAAAAACATCATACTTTATCTTAAGAGCGTCAATAGTTTTTTTGCTAAGTAACGTCTTAGATAGACCAATTCTTTTTAGTTTTTGCATACTCTGGAAGACGTTTATATCAACCCATTTATCGCCAAGGATCAGTGTTTCTATGGCAGAGTTCTCAAGAGGCTTTAGCCAACCTGCAGTAGTGCCAGATAAGTCTAGGTACTTAAGAGGAAGACCTTTGAGACTTTCTATTTCAGAAACGTTGGTATTTTTTAAAATGAGTTTTTCTAAGGGCATTCCTTTGAGCGGGGATATATCCTTGATAGTTGTACCTGTAAGATCGAGTTCAGAAATAGGGAGTTTCTTTAGCATCCTTATCGTATATAAGCTAGAGTTTCGTGCTAAAGATAGGTGATACTTTTCTTCGACTTTAAGTAGATTGTACACAAAGGTGTTTTTCGTAAATTTGGATAAGAATTCTTTTGCAAATGAGAATTTTTTTTCAGGTGAGTGAGGATAACTAGTATAAGAATTAAGGAAGTGCCAGTTGATCCCCCAAGGAGATGGAAGCTTTTGAATATCCAAGAATAATTCATGGGCAATAGTGCCGTTATAAAAGTTACCTACCTTTTGTAGACTCAGGCACTTATTCACAAAGTCTATATATTTATTGATGGCTACAGATCCTTGACAAGTTTTAAATGTTTTTAGGGCTTTACTGAATTCATGCTCACCCAAATAAAAAACGCCTTGATAAAACCGGCCATAATTGTATTCAGGGTCTAGTAACATAGCTGTTTTTAAAATCTCTAAGGCCTTCGGGTATTCTTCTTTGCCAAATTTTGATAAAGCATGGTTTACTAATAAAGGTGCGGATATTTGTCGAATGCTTGTACTTTCCTCTTGAGCTAGGAGAAGCTCTTTTTGAGACTTTTCTGTTATATACCTAGCTTTTTCAGCTTCATCTCTGGCATCGATGGCATTTTTTTTCTCTTTATCTAACGAAAGTATGTAGCTGTAATTTAAATAAATGAGTAAGAGAGTAAAGACTGCAACAGTAAGCGACATACTTCTATGCCTTTTAAGTAGTAGATAGAAGTGTTTAAGAAAGCTGGCTTCTTCAGCATCGGGTGCAAAACCTTTTGTAAATGAAAATACATCTTTAGCAAGTTCACTTACTTGCTGGTAACGATCTTCAGGACGTCCTTCTAAGGCTTTCATTGTGACTGCGGCCATACCCAGAGAAATCTTACTTTTAGGTGCTCTAAGGTGAATCGGGATAATGTCACCTTTGGCAGTTCTCATGAGCACCTCTTGTGTATTTCCTTCTTTAACTGGAATATGAGATGTAAGTATGTAGTAAAGCATGGCGCCTAAACTGTATATGTCGGACCTTTGATTTAAAACTCCACTAACGATCTGTTCAGGAGCCATAAACCCTGGAGAGCCTCTGACTTCACCGGGTATAGCAGACTTGAGGTCATCAGTGTTTTGTGCTAAGCCCCAGTCACAGACTAGAACTTCTCCAAATTCATCTACTTGTATATTTGAGGGCTTTAAGTCGAGGTGCAATACTCCTTTAGAATGTGCAAAGGCGACAGCATCGCATATTTTTAAAAATATTTCTAAAAGTTCGGCTCGAGAGATACTTGAAACATCTTCACTGTTATCAACTATTATATCTTCAAGAGTTTTGCCACCAAGTTTTTTCATTGTAAAAAAAGGTTGGTCTTCTTCCATCAGGCCGATGTCATGGATAGGGACAATATTTGGATGTTCTAAAGACGCCGTGATCCTTGCTTCTCTGATAAAGTCTTCGAGGTCTTCAGGGGAGCCTTGTTTTTTTATAACAGCTTTAGCAACAACTCTTTCAGTTAATAAGTCTTTGGCGGCCCATATCTTTTTCATGCCCCCTTCAGCTAGAGGTTCGATATCTTCGTATCGGCTTTGGGTGGCTTTCAGTTCTGGGATGAGTTTTGAGTCGAGAGAGGATGAGGCCGGTTCATCAATGGCGTCGTCATACAACTTTATGAAGACTTCCTTGGTTGTTTCATCTGAGTTCAACTAATCACCTTAAATTTTCCGCTAAGTAAAGTTTGAAGAATAATTCATAAAAGTCAAAGCTATCTAAGTACTTATATCAACAAACAACGACCTTTAAATTTATCGGTACTTTTTTATTAGATTTTATGAAAAAAGTAGTCAATTTTCAAAGTTTTGTTGGGATGTTTTTATGAAACGCAACAAATTGTCGGGGGTTTGATAATGTCAGAACAAGTTTTAGATGAGGAATTGATTCAATGCTTTGATGAAGATTCTTTGTCGGCTATTCAGGAAGAGTACCGTAGAAAAAAACTTATAGAGTCTTTAGTTGGGCCGACTGTTTCTACAGTATTTCATGTAGGGCTGATTATCGCATTGGCTATGTTATTGAAGGATCAATATAAAGTAGAAGTTTCAGAAGTAGAAGTTCAGTTGATTCAAGAAGAGGAGGTTACAATTGAAGAGCCTCCAGTTGAAGAGCCAGAACCAGTTGAAGTAGTTGAAACTGATCAGACGAACCCAGTAGTTACTACAGTTGAGATAGAGAATGTTGAGACAAATGAAGATGCTCTGGAAAATGTAGATGATAATGAGCCTTCGACAGATGATGATTCTGTGATTGAAAGCGTTTCAGATGTTGAGGTTTCACCCTCAGCTTTTGTTTCACCTGCTATTGTCGGTGGCCGGTCAGCTTCAGGTCGAGCTGCATCATCTAAGAAATTTGGAGCGAGTAAACTTGGTCAAAGCAAACTTTTAAAAGCACTTTTTTGGTTGAAGAAGGTACAAAACCCAGATGGATCTTGGGGAACTCAAGTGCCAGATGCTTTCACCTCTCTTGCCTTATTAACTTTTCTGGCTCACGGTGAAACTCATTTATCAAAAGAGTTCGGTTTGACGGTGAAAAAGGCAATGGAGTGGTTAGTTAACAGCCCATTAAATTCACACGAAGCGCATGGTTATCCTCATGCGATAAAGGCTTATGCAGTTTCGGAAGCTTATGCGATGATTGGCAACTCACTTTTGGAAGAGAAGATGAATGAGTCAATACAAGTTATAGTTGACGGCATTCAAGACGGTGGTGCTTTTGACTATAATTACAAAAAATCAACGAAACAAGATTTGTCCTTCTCGGGATGGAACTATCAGGCACTGAAGGCTGCTTATGGTGCGGGCTGTGAAGTGTCTGGCTTAGAGGAGGCCATTTCTAAAAGTATAAGATTTTTGAAAGCAAGTACTTCAGACGGTCATGTTTTTACCTACTCTATAGAAAATAACGTACCAAATAAAGCTCCAAGAGCATCTCATACTATGAGGGGCGTAGGGGTTTTATGCTTACAGCTTTTTGGTGAAGGGAAGTATAAGGAGCTAGATAATGATCTTGAGAACATCAGTAACTTTGACCTAAACAATTTGGATTGGAATAAGCCCCCAAGCCAAAGTCTCTATGGTTGGTACTATGCAACCCAAGCTATGTTTCAAAAGGGAGGTAAATCTTGGCGAACTTGGAATAAGAAGTTTCAGAAAGTACTGACGGACAATCAACACGAAGAAGGATACTGGGAGTACCCAGGTGAGTACTATGGGTCTGATACAGGAGACCACATAACCAAAAAGGTTCATGCCACCACACTCTGCGCACTTATGTTAACAGTTTATTATCGTTATTTACCAACTACAAAACCAGTACTTGAAAAGAAAAGAGATGCCAATGTTGACAAGAGAAAAGAGCTAAATGATGAAGAAGAAGAGCTAGATCTTATTGAAGGAATTGAATGATGAAAAAATTCACTTTGATTGAGTTGATGGTGGTAGTTGCGATAATTGGTATACTTATGACCTTATTATTGCCATCTTTAGAAAAAGCTAGAGATGCGTCTAAACGTGCGGTTTGCTTGAGTAATCAAAAGCAAATGGGAACTGCAATGATGATGTATATCTCCGCAAATGGTGGGAAATTTATGTCAGCTGGCAATGAGCAATACTTTTCATCAGGAAACTTTTGGCTCTATTGGATTACAGAATACACAACGAATACATGGGATGGCCCAAGATGGTATGATATTGTCAATCCCATAGTAGAATGCCCTTCAGATAAATCTGAGTCGTCTGGTGGCTATGCATATAATTTATATTACCTTGGTGCATGGAAGTATGGACCTGCTCCTAGTACGAGATATCAAGAAGTTGATAAGCCTTCCGAAACTCTTATGTTTATTGATGGCTCGGATGACTATCCTGGAAATTTTTTATCATATTGGGCTCTTCCTCCAGTTCAATTTTCAAATCCTAACCTTGTGGGTAATAGACATTTTAAAGGGACAAATGTTTTATGGACAGACGGTTCGGCATCGCCTAGAAGTAGAACATCTTTGATAAAGACGGATGATCATGAATGGAAATTAGAAAAATGATTTTGAGAAAGGATTTTACACTTATTGAGCTTTTGGTGGTCATCGCAATTATTGGTGTTTTAATGACGATGTTAATGCCTGCACTGAGTAATGCGAGGAAATCAGCTAAACGTGCGGTCTGCGTAAGTAACGAAAAGCAAATTGGCATAGCCTTATCTAGTTACTTTGGTGATAGTGATGATTACTATCCAACTAGTGAATTTTATAATAAGTTTGTTGGTAATGAAGCAGGCACAAATAACTTAGACTCAACCCGCACCTTAAATAGATACTTAGGAACTGGCAGTATCGCACTATGTCCAGGGGACCTCGGAGACCCATTAGGTGGAGCGGGAGCGAAGAGCTCTTTTGAAGCTCATGGAACGAGTTACTTAGTTGCTTGGGCTTATGCAAGCTGGGGTAATGCAGATTTTCGTGTTATGGGGGTCACCAATATTTTTGAATCTGCGAATGCAGGGATGTTCGCTTTTCCTTCCAAAAAAATGGTGCTGGGTGACCTTGTCTGGCATGGTAATCGAAAGATGTCTCAAGCGCAAACGAGGTGGCATGATGATAGGCGCCGTCGTTTCAATATGCTTTTCCAGGATGGTCATGTGAGTTTTCATACATTTCCTATAGAGATAGAGAATCAGATGGACGTGCCAGCCGATCCGAACCATGATTTTTACTAACATGTTATAAAAGAATTTTTCAAATTTGTATCTATATATGTCAGCAAGTGCTTTACAGATGGGAGGGTTCAATGAGTAGAAGAAGTCACTTTAGATTTACGTTAATCGAACTACTGGTGGTTGTCGCTATTATTGGCATCCTTTCAAGTATACTTCTGCCAGCTTTAGGGGATGCTAGAGCAGCTGCTTATAAAGGAGTATGTATAAGTAATCAAAAGCAATTGAATGTTTCTCTAGTACTATTCATTGATGAGAATAATGGCCGTTTTCCGGGCACTTACAGTGAAGGCATACGATGGAATGAAAGAACAAATGTTTACTTGTATGATGGTGCACAACCTAGTGCTGATGGATTTAAGAATTCGGTTACATCGGTGTCAAGTGTATGGTATTGTCCGGCCTTTGCCAGTTTTGAAGAGGATATGGTCGGCAGACCCGAGTATACGCATTTTGCTTATAATTCTAAAATAATTGGTGGTGCAAACTATCACACAAAATATGATACAGAGGAACTTTTAGGTGTATCAGTTGGCTCTTTGGAGGATCCCGCTGATACTTTACTGACTAGTGATTCTTTGCATTGGATTCATGAGAATAGAGGAGTTCCATATCATTATAACAATGGAATGCCGGGTTATCGACACCTAAGTGGCTTGGATATTTTATTTGCTGATGGCCATGTTGAATATAAAAAAGAGAAGTCAGTCTATTATCTCTTCGATGATTTATTTGATGGAAGTTGGCGTTGAGAACTATTTAGCAGTGAAGATACTTCAATATATACGTAGTAGACATGTGGTTTGGACCTAAGTTTACTTTAGTTTTGGCGCAGGAAATACTTAGTTCCGGTTAACTTTTTTAAGGAGTAGGTAATTTTCTGTATTTTTAACTAAGATCGTAATCGAGTCGGCGTATTTCTTTAGAAAAACGATCTTGAACTCTTTTTCTAAATACAAATGCGGAGTTTTTTTTGATGTCTAACTCATCGCACACCTCATCAACGTTTTTGCCGTTCATGAAAAGCTGAAAGCACTCTATAACCTTGCCCCCAAATTCATCTCGAATATTTTCCCAAGCAAGTTTAGCAATATGGTACTTCCATTCTTTTTCAGCTACTTTGTAAATCTCAGGGGAAAGGTACTCGTCATCACCATTATTTATACTTTGCAAAGAGGCACGTGTTACATCGTTTTTAATTCTCTTTTGTTTATTGAAATGTTTGATGACTATATTGCGAATTATTTTACTTATCCAAGATCGGAACTTGCACTTTTCAGAGGAGTAGATAAATGATGGGAGCTTTTCCCAAAGTATTAGGAGTGTTTTTTGTGTCAGGTCTTCTATTTCACTTTGGTGAACTCCCATATTCCTTATTACAGCATGTATATAACCGCGATAGTTTTCGGTGAATTCATTCCAGCTACTTTCATCATTTTTATTTTTAACTCTAAAAATTAAGGTCTTGTTTGTAACATAAGCACTCATAGCTTTCCTCATATTTTTCACATCTTCACACTTGTATAGACAACATCCTTGTGGAGTGGTGAGAATTGACTAGCCTTAAGAAAATATACGATAGTTTTTTTCAGTAAGCGAATTTTTCAGTAAGAATAAACCTTGAGTTAAGGCTGAGTAAAAAAAATATTACAACAGCTGTCAATTATGTCATTCTTGTAAGGATTTGTCTAATTGATAGTCATTAACTGTAGTCTATCGAAGACGATGCATCTGATTGATGCAAGGATCTACACTTATAAATATGTAATAGTGAGTTCAACTTGATGAATACATATAGTACAGGAAAACTCAATTGGTTACTTACCAGTTTTTTACTGCTGGTTGGTATGTCTCTTTATGCGGAGAATAAACCCAATGTCATTTTGATTTTAACAGACGATCAAGGATTTGGCGACTGGGGATGGAATGGTCAACATCCTTACCTAAATACACCGGCTATAGATAAGCTGAGTAAAGAAGGTGTTTTCATGACCGACTTCCATGGAGTTGCTCTTTGTGGTCCGTCACGTGCTGCTTTGATGAGTGGTCGCCATTGTTATTACTCAAGGGTTTGGCAAGGCCGTCATAAGATGCGTGGTGATATTCCTACGATGGGAAATGTTTTTCAGCATAATGGTTATAAGACTGCGATGTATGGTAAGTGGCACTTGGGGCAAGAGTATCCATTTGGGCCACAACATAGAGGTTTTGATGATACTATATGTATTGGTAGCGGGATGGTGACAACTATCGAAGATTACCCAGGTAATAACGCAGCAACACTTACAGACTTGACTCTGCGTCACAACGGTGAATTTAAGAAGTTTGAAGATCGAACAAAGTACCCAAATGGTTATTACTCAACAGATCTATGGTTTGATAAAGCTCAAGAGTTTATTGGTAATCGTGGAGATGACCCATTTTTTGTGATGATTTCAACAGATGCACCACATGCTCCTCACGTACCTCACCCATTATTCAAAGACACTTTCAACGGCGTTTCTGGAATTGATAATAAAACAAAATCATTTTATGGCCAGCTTCTGGGCGTTGATTATCAGCTTGGCAAATTACGTAAATACCTTGCAGACGAAAACCTGACTAATAATACAATAATCGTCTTTATGAGTGATAATGGCTCTGCAGTTGCCTCGGGTGTATACAATGGTCCAGCTATTGACTCCTCAGCACCTGCTGGCTCTAATAATAACTTCAATATTTCAGGCGGTAAAGCATCAAACCCAGATGGCGGACACCGTGTTCCTTTCTTTGTGTACTATCCAGATGGGGGTGTGACTGGTGGACGTCGCTCAAATGTACTTAGTAATAATATAGATGTTATACCAACTCTGATAGATCTTTGTGACTTACAAACACCTGTTGCAAATAGTCATTGGGAGGGCGTAAGTCTTGCTCCGATCTTAAAAGGCAATGCGACCGCATTAGCAAAGCCAAACCGGTTTCTTCACCAAGGATATTCAACGGCGTATGAGCCGCCTGTAGGTAAGGGTGGGGTAGGTATGAGAGCCGATTGGCGTTTGTTTGGCAATGGTGCCATGTTCAATATGGCAAGTGACATCACTCAAGGAGCTCAGACAGTCAACCAAACTATCAAAAATGAAATGAACACCGAGTGGGATACTCAGTTAAATTTCTTTAAGGAAAAGGTTTTCCCTTTTGAAGATCCTTACATTATTGGCTCAGATGTACATCCACTTACACGTCTCACTACTTCTAGTTGGGCCGGTAATGGCCTTGGCTTTTGGCAAGATTTGAACGATCCGTTTAATCCAAATAAAAAGCAGTTTGGTAACTACTTGGTTAAAGCTGCTAAGCCAGGTAAGTATAGTCTCAAGTTTTACCGTTGGTTCCCGGATCTGAATAATACAATAAATAGCGGTTCAGGTAATGCCGCGATTGGCGCAGCTAAAATACAATTAAAGATCGAAGGCGCCGGCATCGATTTAGTTAAAAATGTGTCAAATAGTGATGTTTACATTGAGTTCGAAGTCAATCTTCCTACAGACATTTTACAGATCGACGCCAAGTTCTTAGATGCTTCGAACAATCCACGTGTTTCGGCTCATTTTGTAAATATCGAGAAGATTGCTGATCCAGGTAACCTTCCTCCTATAGCAGTAACTAATTCTTACAGTACTCAGAAAAATGTAAACTTGTCAGTCGCAGCACCAGGTATTTTGCTAAATGACAGCGATGCAGAAGGAAGTAACCTGACTTCAAGTCTCGTTACAAGCACTAGTAACGGAACTTTAGCTTTAAATAATAATGGCTCATTTACTTATACTCCAGCTGGTAACTTTGTTGGCGTAGATTTTTTCGAATACAGAGTAAATGATGGTTCTAAGAATAGTAATAAAGTTAGAGTTGAGCTTAATGTTATAGACTCAAGCAATGTTTCTATACCTTTGTCAGCACACTGGAAGTTGGACGAAACTAACGGAAGTACTGCCGTTGCATCACAAGGTGGAGTCAATGGTACGTATAAAAACTCTCCTAGTTTAAATCAAAATGGTATAGATGGTACTTCAGTAAATTTCCAACATTCGGCGAATCAAAATATCTCGCTTGCAAGTGCTATTCCAGTACACACATATAACAGTTTCAGTTTATCAGCTTGGATCAATCCTAAATCATTAGGGGATGGTGGAGCAAATGGTGGGTTGCGTGCCATTTTTGGTGGCGAAACTAGTTTAGTACTAAATGGTGGCGGTGCTCTTCAAGTGACTAAGCCAGGTTTTCCGGGAGCTTGGGTGAAAATATCTCCATCTAGTCAGAGCGTAGCTCTAAATACTTGGTCACATGTGATTGTCACATACAACGGAGCAAGTGGTAGCTTCAATTATTATATAAATGGCGAGGCCGCTGGTAGTGACGATGGCTGGGGTGGTAATTCATTTGATGGAGGAATTAACTTAATTGGCCGTGAACGTGCTAATTATAATAACTTTGATGGTCTCATTGATGATGCTCGTATTTACAATGGAATTCTTTCAGCAAGCGATGCCTTAGCGTTGAGCGCTGCAGGCGGAGGTTCTGGCAATGTAAATGATGTTCCGTATGCAGTTGGTGATCGTTATAAGCTTACTGGAAACTCACTGACAGTAAACGCCGCGAACGGTCTTTTGAAGAATGATGTTGATTCAGGTGCATTGACTGCTGTTATCGCTAATGGTGCAGTTCATGGTAAAGTAACTCTCAATGCAAATGGTTCATTTACTTATACTGCAGATGCAAACTTTAATGGTATAGACACTTTTGAGTATCGTGCTTTTGATGCTGCTGAGTATAGTGAAGTTACTGTAGTTTGGATCGAGATTTTAGGTAATGGCTCTGCTCCAGGAAATACTGCTCCCGATGCGATAATCAATCAACCGTCAAAGAATAGTAATTTTGATGAAGGTGCGAATATCAATTTCAAGGGAACAGGAAATGATAAGGAAGATGGCGCTCTAAATGGTAGTAGCTTAGTCTGGAGATCAAGTATCGATGGACAGATCGGTACAGGTGTAAATTTTTCAAACAATGGTCTTTCTGTGGGCTCTCACACTATAACGCTCACAGTTACTGACTCTAAAGGACTTACCGATTCCTCTAGTCGACAAATTACAGTAAATACAGTAGATGACGATACTGATATAGCTCAACTTCGCCAAGAGTTTCTAGATTTAGAACGTGGCATGTTTATTCACTTTAATATGAGTACTTTTGAAGGTTCCGAATGGGCTCATGAAAATCACAGTGTAGACGATTTTAATCCTAAGTATCTTGATTGTAATCAGTGGGCAGAGGCCGCAGTTTCGGCAGGTATGAAGTATGGCATTCTCACAGCTAAACATCATGATGGTTTTTCTATATTCAAGAGTGATTATACTGAATACGATACTGATGGTAGTGAGTTTGATCGTGATGTTGTCGCAGAATATGCAGATGCATTTCGTTCACGGGGATTAAAAGTTGGAATTTATTACTCTATTTGGGACAAATATCATGATATTTGGCATGATGAAGGGAAACCTTTAACTACCGCGAAATTAAATTTCATGAAGAATCAGCTCACAGAATTGATGAGCAACTACGGTACTATTGACTACCTATGGTTTGATGGTCAGGCTCAGGTAGAAAACTTTGATTTAGGAGTTTATCCAGAATTAAGTGCTCATGTAAAAGCAATAAATCCAAACGTTTTAATTATTAATAATAACCGTCGCGATTATGCTCAGACGGATATTTATTCCTACGAAGCGCCTGAAGGCAATAGTAATACGATGAATGCTTTACTTAACAATACAGGAATAGGCGAAGCTTCAACTGCTTTGAATCATGGTGTATGGTTTTGGAAATCAAACTTTCCTGAACTTGCTCCAACCACTGCTAGTGATGCATTAGAAATGATTAACATTTCTATTGAAAGTAATGCTGCATGTTTGATTAATGTCGGTCCGAATCCTTTAGGCTTAATTGATGTAAACATGATCCAACGTCTGAAGGAAGTTGGAGGCGCACCAGTAAAACCAGCATTTACTCCTGAAGCAGGAACTAACTTGGCATTAAACAAGACAGCTACTCAGTCTAGTACTGTATATGGCGCAGGAGCCGCGAATGATGGAGTTTATGATAATGCCAGTAATATGTCACACACTAACTCAGAATCGAATCCTTGGTGGCAAGTAGACTTAGGAGCGGTAAAGAATATCGACAAGGTTGAAATCTGGAATCGTTTGTCATCAAACTTTGGATACCGTTTGGCAGATTTCTATGTTTTTGTATCCGACAATCCCTTCACATCAAATGATGTAGATGTAACTCGTAATGACTCGAATGTTACCAGCTATTATCATAAGAACTGCGCTGACGAAAAAACTTTGGTTGATGTGAGTGAAAAAGGTCGTTATGTGCGCATTCAAATAGCAGATGCGACTCATTGGGCTTCCTACCCTGGTGAGACAGTAGTACCTTTGCACCTTTCAGAAGTTCGAGTTTTAGAAGGTGAAGACTCTGGTGATACTCCTATAAATGTTGCACCTGGTGGAACGCCAAGTCAAAGTTCGACAGACTATAATAGTCCTGCTGGTAACGCAATAAATGGAAATATTAACGATTTTACTCATACTAAAAATGACTCCCAAGGTGCTTGGTGGCAGGTAGACTTAGGTAGTGATCAAAACATAACAGCTATTGAGATCTTCAATCGTTCAAGTGGCCAGGGTTCTCGTTTAACAAACTACCATGTTTTTGTTTCAGATAGTGAACTGCCCTCAGAAAATAGTGCTGCCCAAAATAAGCTGGTTACAGGTGTATGGGTAAGTGAACAAACAACAGAAGCTAGAAGACCTGAGGAAATTGCAGTCAACACTTCCGGTCGCTATGTGCGCATCCAGTTGACGAATGGTAGCGGAGATAATTATCTACACATGGCCGAAGTTAAGGTTTTTGCCGGTGAAGTGAATAACCCTCCTGTTTTTAATAATAAGACTTTTTCTCAAGCAGATGCGAATGTCGGAGAATCATATAGTAAATATATTAATTGGCGAGTCTCGGATGCTGATGGTGATCCAATGACAATTTCTAAAGTTAGTGGTCCAGCTTGGCTTAGTATTTCAGCTGGTGGACGCTTAACAGGAAAACCTAGTGCAGGAGATATAGGAGAGAATAGTTTTGTTGTTAAAGTTGCGGATGATCAAGGTGGTGAATCTACTGCTAATATGACGATAAATGTTATAGGAGAAGATCTGCCAATCAATACGGCGCCAGTTGCGAGTATCACAAAGCCAAACAACAATATTGTAGTAGATGAAGGTTCAAACTTAACTTTCCTTGGTTCTGCTAACGATGCTCAAGATGGCAAATTGAGTGGGGCATCTTTAGTGTGGGTGTCATCCGTGGATGGACAGATCGGTACAGGGGAGGGTTTCTCAACGAGTGAACTTTCTGTTGGTCTCCATACAATAACACTAACAGTGACAGATAGTGGCGATTTAAGTGATTCTTCAACGCTTAAAATAGAAGTAGAAGAAGTATTGATACCAATACCTGGTGTTTTGAAGAATGTTGCCATAAGTGGAACAGCTACTCAAAGTTCCACAATTTTCGGTGGAGTTCCTGAGCGTGCTATTGATGGCAACACAGATGGAGTTTGGCAGAATAATTCAGTCACTCATACAGAGTCGGGTTCAGGGTTTGGTAATTGGTGGCAAGTAGACCTGGGTTCTAGTCAGCCGATAAATAAAATAGTTATCCATAACCGAATTGATGGTGGTATTGACCGCTTAAAAAACTATCATATTCTTGTTTCAAATGCTCCTTTTACAAACGATTCTCTTTCTTCTGCTAAGGCAAATGCTACTTGGGATAGTGGTCTACAGACTGAGGTCGCAGGTAATGGTGATATGGGGGATGTATTCAGTATTGGTGTCAGTGGTCGTTATGTTCGAGTTCAATTGGCTACGATAGGGGTAAATCTTACAATTGCAGAGTTGGAAGTTTTTGCCGGAACTTTAGGATCAGTAGTAAATGATCTTACTGGCGACGGTAAAAGTGACTTAGTTTGGCGTAATCAAGTGACGGGTCAAACAACTTTATGGGAAATGGATGGTGGCACTCGTCTTTCTTTTTCAAATATCGCATATGTCTCTCCAGATTGGGACTTGAGTCTAGCAGACCTTACCGGTGACGGTAAAAGTGACATGATTTGGCGCGATAGCCAAAGTGGTCGTACGACGATGTGGGAAATGGATGGCGGTTCTCAAGAGTCATTTGTCGACTTTGGTTACATAAATACTGATTGGCTTAAGCTTTAAAGCGGATTTAGATAAATTATGAAAAAAATTATCATTTTTGGAGCCAATATAATACTGATTTCCGTATTGTTAATTATTGCCAATCCAGATGAGGAACTTACAGAGAAATCATCTGTGACTACAAGAAAGTCTACAGCTCAGAAGATTGATTCTAAAACCCAGAAAAACTATAGAAAGAATCCTTTAGGGTTTGATGCAGGTCCAGGAGAAAGTGATGAAGAGAAAGAACAGTCTCGCATTTCACATCCTGGTCCTGGGGAGAGTGACGAAGAACGTCAGCAATCACTCGCTTTACGTCCTGGTCCAGGAGAAAGTGATGAGGAGAAGGAAAAGTCTCACATTTTACATCCTGGTCCAGGAGAAAGCGAGTAAATGTAGGTCGATGGATTTTGTATTCTACTCAGCACGGCGCTCACACTAATCCGATAAAAATAAAAGGAGCTTTAGATGAATTTTAGTTATTTTAAAAAGAGTTTTTTGGCCTTAATACTCAGTAGTATTTCTGCTTTTGGTTTAGATTTTTATATATCACCTTCAGGAAGTGATTCTAATTCGGGATCAATTAACTCACCCTGGAAAACTATCTATAAAGCACAAGGTCATATTCGTGCAATCAACTCTAGTATGACTGAAGACATCAATGTCTATTTACGTGAAGGGGTTTACTATTTAAATCGGACTTTAAAGTTTACTCCTGAAGACTCAGGAAGTAACAACTTTTCTATCAATTATATGGCGTATAGAAATGAGGTTGCGGTTATTAGTGGTGGAGTGCCTGTTTCAAATTGGACTCAGCATAGTGGGAATATATATAAAGCTACACTCAATCGCAGCACTAAGTTACGTCAATTATACGTTAATGGCGCTCGAGCGTTCATGTCACGTACGAGTTTGAAAATAGGGGCTCAGGGGGGATATGGGTCTTATAATTTTGCGGATGGAGAGAATGGTGGTCCAGTTTGGGCAGAAACAGCTAGTGCAGGTACCATGTATGATGGTATAAAGTTTAATGCGAGTGACCTACCTTCATTGTCTCGGCCTCAAGATGCAGAGTTGACTTATGCTAATGATGGAGCCTGGCGTCAATATATTGTCGGCATACGAGGAGTGACTAGTTCAAACGGTAAAAGTGTTGCTCTTATGCAACAGCCACAAGGAGCTTGGGCGACTAATTACTGGAATGCCACGATGGCTGTTTCTGGAGATTATCCTAAGAACCTTTATCACGTATGGAATGCTTATGAGCTTTTAGATGAACCAGGAGAGTTTTACTTTAATCCTAGTACAAAAGAACTATTTTATTACAAACATAATACTACAGACATGAGTAAAGCTCAGATTATAGCCCCAATGCTTGAAAAGCTTATCGATATTTCTGGAGTAAATAAAACAAATCACGTTGAGAATCTCTCTTTCAAAAAGTTGGTTTTTGCTCATAACCATTGGTCATTAAATAAGATAGGCGAGTCAGAGGGTTGGATATCTCCTCAAAGTGTTGCATTTCATTATAAATACTCAGCTGGACTTGAGCAAAGGCAAGAGCATAAAGGGGACAAAAATAATGATGGCTCCAACTACGAAGCTTTTGATTATTATGATGTACAATCTGCAGCGATCGAAATTTATAATAGTACGAAAATAAACTTTACTAAAAGTACATTCCAAAATATCGGTTCTATTGGTTTAAGTTTTGTAAATGATGTTCATAATAGTTCAGTGACTGCAAGCCAATTCTTTGACATCGGTTCAGCAGCGGTTAATGTTGGCCACCCTCAACATCGTTGGGTAAAAGGAAAGGGAAGTCCACTTTTTCCTGCTAACTCAGAAGATGCCTGTAATGGTATTTCAGTAACCCACAACGTTCTCCGTGATATTGGTGCAGAGGTTCTTATGGCACCAGCTTTGACAGCATTTTATGTAAGAAATACCTCCATTTCTAATAATGATATACACTCAACACCATACAGTGGTATTTCTCTAGGATGGGACTGGGAGAGTCATCTTCCTAAGTACGATGCAGGCGGAGGTCTGGGAGAATGGGGGCTTTACAATAAATATGACCAGATGTCTGACACCATGTATGGTAACAGTATCAATAAAAACCGCATTATGAATGCTTGTATGCAGTTTAAGGATGGCGGCAGTATCTATACTCTTGGAGAGCAGAACCCCAATGCAAATTCAGTAGGGGAAGCCGCAGATTCGGATTGGTCTGAGATGGATGGTAACTTCGTTATTTCTATGAATGGTGCTGGTATTGGTTATTATGCAGATGAAGGTAGTCAATACTGGAAGGTCAGTAATAGCATGATTAACGGTGGAGCTTGGTTTACAGCGAACCCAGGTACCCGTGATATTTTGATGAGTAGTATTAAGACAGGTATAGGTTTTAATATACCTAAAGCGGACGTAGATAAAAACTTTGTAGAAAGTAACATTGATCATGGCGCGCCTGGTTATAACTATCCAGATTTTCAAGGGTCTCGTGAAGCCAGCATTTGGAATAACTCGGGAGTTCAAGGACAAACGAAAGTTCCACAAAACTTGTCTCGTTCATTGAGTGCTTCAGATGTAAGTTATTCTTCTCAGGCTAAAAAGAGCCCTGCATCTATTATTGATGGAAATCCTGAATGGTATGATAATCGTTTTGATACGAATGTGGAAGCGAACCCATGGGTTCAATTTGATTTAGGTTCTTCAAAGGAAATCGATCATATTGTCATATGGAATAAGTGGTACACCCAAGGGAATGCATCTCCAAATTTGAAAGACTTTTATGTTTTTGTTTCTGATTCTCCAATCTCAGGATCTAACCCTGCCACGATAGCCTCTAGATCTAACGTATGGTCACACTTCCACTCAGGTATGATTCAAACAGGTTTAGAGCAAGCAGGTTATCCTTCAAACCGCTCAGGGCTGGTTCGTATACGGCAGAAAGGTCGTTATGTTCGCATTCAATTAACCGCGAATACATCTCTTCAGCTTCAGGAAGTAGAGATTTATGAAAATCTTATGAAGAAGTTACCTGCAGGTGATATTATTGCTCCTGGAGATAACCCTGTAGTTACGATTACAGCACCTCAAAATAACAGTACTTACGATGAAGGCATATCTGTAACCTTTACAGGCACTGCGACAGATACCGAAGATGGCGATTTAAGTGGAAGTCGTTTGGTTTGGAATTCTAGTATTAATGGACAGTTAGGTACAGGCTCTTCGCTTAATGTAAATAACCTCTCAGTAGGTATGCATACTATAAGTTTGACAGCGACAGACAGCGACCACCAAATAGATAGCCACTCGATTGAGCTAGAGGTCAAAGACATCTTAAAAGATGGGGAAAACCTAGCTTTGAAAGGAACAGTATCCCAGAGCTCAACTTATGCACCCGCGTCTCGAGCAATCGATGGAAATACCGATGGTGCATTTAGCAACGGGTCAGTAAGTCATACTGAAGGAAATGCAGGGGCCGCGGCTTCTGTAAATGATTGGTTACAATTAGACTTGGGTGCTGAGTATTATATCGGTTCAATAAATCTTTGGAATCGTACAGATGCAGCTTTAGATGCATTGAAAGACTATCACGTCATTGTTTCAAAAACTGCTTTTAGTGGTGACAACTTAAATACTGCTTTATCCCAAGCAGTTTGGAAAAGTGGTTTACAAAGTGAACGTGCAGGTAGACCAACAAGCTTTACCGTAAATGCTTCAGGTCGTTACATCCGAGTTCAGTTAACGAATACAAATGATCCGGTAACAATTGCTGAGATTGAAGTACTTTCTGGAATACTTGCGCCAAATACTCCACCGGAGGTTAATATTTTAACTCCTTCGAATGGAAGAGAGTTTGATGAAGGCGTTCAATTAGAACTCTCTGGTTCAGGATCAGATACAGAAGATGGTGTTTTATCTGGTTCGTCATTAGTTTGGCAATCATCTATAGATGGTATTCTTGGTAGTGGCTCATCTTTGGTTATAACAGATTTAAGTGTGGGTGATCATAGAATAAAATTAACAGCAACAGATTCTGATGGAGCAACGGCTACTAAAAGAAGATCTATAGTTATAAATGAAGTCGTTAAGGACCCACCCAGAGGAATTAACCTAGCTTTGAAAGGAACACCACGTCAAAGTTCTTCAGCGTACGGTGGAACTTCAGATAGAGCAATCGATGGGAATACAGATGGACGTTGGGCTCAAGGTTCAGTTACTCATACAGATACTACTTCTACTTATGGTGAGTGGTTTGAGATAGACTTGGGTAGTGAAGTCTCACTTAATAAAATCAATTTATTTAATCGTGTTGAGTCCTCAGAGCGTTTAAAAAATTATTATGTTTTTATCTCATCGACTCCCTTTACGGATAGTGACGTAACGGCTTTGATTGGAGAATCAAGTTGGACGAGTGGTTTGGTTACTGAACAAGCTGGTTTCCCAACAATTTTCACGATGAACACTCAAGGCCGATATGTAAGAGTTCAATTGCGTGATGCTGATATACCATTGTCTATTGCCGAGATCGAAGTTATTGGTGGAAGTTCAAGTTCCGTAGTTAATGACCTTACCGGCGATGGTAAGAGTGACTTAGTTTGGCGTAACCAAGAGACTGGTCAAACGACTTTATGGGAAATGGATGGTGGTACTCGTCTTTCTTTTTCAAATATCGCTTATGTTTCTCCAGATTGGGACTTGAGTCTAGCCGATCTTACCGGCGATGGTAAAAGTGACATGATTTGGCGCGATAGCCAAAGTGGTCGTACGACGATGTGGGAAATGGATGGCGGTTCTCAAGTATCATTTAGTGATTTTGGCTACATCAATACAGATTGGCAGCTTTTGACAGGTGATCTTACTGGCGATGGTAAGAGTGACTTAGTTTGGCGTAACCAAGTGACTGGTCAAACGACTTTATGGGAAATGGATGGTGGCACTCGTCTTTCTTTTTCAAATATCGCTTATGTCTCTCCAGATTGGGACTTGAGTCTAGCCGATCTCACCGGCGACGGTAAGAGTGACTTGATTTGGCGCGATAGCCAAAGTGGTCGTACGACGATGTGGGAAATGGATGGTGGTTCTCAAGTATCATTTAGTGATTTTGGCTACATAAATACTGATTGGCAGCTTTTGACCGGAGACCTAACTGGCGACGGTAAGAGTGACTTAGTTTGGCGTAACCAAGTGACTGGTCAAACGACTTTATGGGAAATGAATGGTGGCGCTCGCCTTTCTTTTTCAAATATTACATATGTCTCTCCAGATTGGGACTTAAGTAATGCAGACCTAACTGGCGACGGTAAGAGTGACTTAGTTTGGCGCGATAGCCAGAGTGGTCGTACGACTATGTGGGAGATGGATGGCGGTTCTCAAGTGTCATTTAACGACTTCGGCTACATCAATACAGATTGGCAAGTAATCAAAAAATAGGTTTTCATGGCTAAATATTTCTTTCTATTTATAGCTTTTTTTCTAAATAGCTGTGTACAGTTTTCGACACCAGTTACAGAAAATAGGCAACTACAGGTCATTGGTAACAATATATGTAACCAAAAAGGTGACCCAGTACAGTTAAAAGGTGTAGCAACTCATGGATTACAGTGGTATGGAGATTTCTATGAAGATAGAAAAGCTTTGACATCTGTGATTCAAAATTGGGGTGCTAAAATCATCCGATTGTCGGTATATGTATATGAGAAGGGGTATCTGGATAATAAAAATATTACACCAGAAGACTTTGATGAAATGATAGATAATATCGTTCAAACATGTGTTGATAATGGTGCTTATTGTATAATAGATTGGCATATTCATCATCCAGGAGATCCAGCCTTTTATTTAAAAGATGCTAAAGATTTTTTTGAGAAGATGTCCTCTCGGTATGGCCATTTGGATAACATTATTTATGAGATTGCGAACGAACCCAACCCAACAGGATTAAAGGGAGTCGTTGAAGGTCGTTATGTCACTTGGAAAGATATTAAGGAGTATGCTGCCGAGATTATTCCAATCATTCGAAAAAATGCTCCAGAATCATTAGTGTTTGTAGGGACTCCCTCCTGGTCTTCGTTTGGTATAAGTAGTGGTAAACCTTGGCAAGAAATAGTAAATAATCCAATTAATGAAAAAAATATAGTCTATGTAGTTCATTTTTATGCAGCAGCTCATAAGTTCTCTGCGGAGGTAGATGAAATAGCTAAGAGTTTGCCTTTGTTTGCCACTGAGTGGGCCGCAGCTACTTACGAAACAACTAGTGAAAATGATTTGATTGAAGCCAAGAAATGGCTCAAGGTTTTAAACAAACATAATATTGGTTGGACGTATTGGTCTTTTGCGCCAGGGAGTTCAATATTTAGTCCTTTTGTAAAAGGAACTAAAAGTACAGATGACCTTTCGGTAGATGGCCCAAATACAAAGGAAACAGGAAAGCTTCTTTACTTATATTTGAATCAATGAATAGAAATATTTAAATATATACGATACGAGAATAATAAAAACATCCCGCCGCAAATAGCTGGGTGTCTCTTAGTTATGCTAATAAGATGGCATGAT
The DNA here is from genome assembly GCA_021232515.1 of Lentisphaeraceae bacterium. GTDB lineage: Bacteria > Verrucomicrobiota > Lentisphaeria > Lentisphaerales > Lentisphaeraceae > JAKVBD01. Next base: position 424 of record JAJPOQ010000087.1, on the reverse strand, counting down.
TCAAATACATACGTCCGAGAGATACGAGGAATTAAACCCTCTTCGGATTAGAGAAAAAAGCTCTAAAAAGTAATTTTTACTACATTTAAGGTTTCAATATCGAGTGTGATATTCATGTCTTTTGATTAATTTCATGACGGGAATAATTCCAATGTATTTTAATTTTCGTAAACTCCTTTTCTCAATAAGAAAAAACCTACGTAAGTTTTACGTAGAATATTAGGTTCCCATACGTGTATTTAGAGTACATATTAACTTTTATTAATTTTCGTAAGTATTTTATTTTATTAATGTTCCAAGTTCTGTGATGATGGAGCAACCTTTCTAATTCCCATCATCACCTTATTCTGTATTTTCATCTTTTCATTCCAGAATAGTTTCCACTGCTTTTCATCAGTAAATTTCTTTAACAATATGCGAGCCA
>JAJPOQ010000109.1 GCA_021232515.1 Lentisphaeraceae bacterium | reverse complement strand
TAAACCAAGAGAAAAACGACAAAAAGAAAGATGATGACAATCAAGAAAACTTATTCCCCGATTGTTAACTTAAGATAAATTTTAAACCGCTTTGAGCGGTTCACCTTTCAAGCCTCCGGCTTTGCCGGAGGTACATGACTTTCTCTTTTAAATAGGAGGAGCGATAAGCTTAGGAGGCTTGAATAAGGATAACACCGGGTTATCGCTCGCTGTTTAAAGATGATCAATCTTAACCTGTAATATTCCATACCTAAAGGCATGGTAAGGGCTTTTTATGATCAAACCCCTGGTTAAAACCAGCGGCTATTTAAAGTTGAATCCCTCTGGGATAACTCATGACGGTGATTTTACAAAAACAGCTATCTAAAGTTTAATTCCTTTGGGATAAACTGATGAGGACAAGTTGGAGTATCGAAAAGAGAATTAAGCCTGTAAGGTTTAAAATAAGAGTAGCATTGGGCTTAAGCCCGTTGTTAAAGCGTGACAAACCTCAGCATGCCTTTAGGTGTGCAATATTCCATATATAAGGGCATTTGCCTTTAAACCACATGTTGAAAACAGCTATCTAAAGTTTAATTCCTTTGGGATAACTTATGATGATAAGTTGAAAAGTAATTAAGCCTGTAAGGTTTAAAATAAGAGTAGCATCGGGCTTTAGCCCGTTGTTAAGGCGTTACAAATCTCAGCATGCCTTTAGGTATGCAATATTCCATAGATAAGGGCATTGGATAGATCTTTTTTCATCAATCCTCTGATTGAAATCAACGGTTAGCTAAGGTTTAATCTATTTGGAATACTGAAGGTCTGACTCCTCAGAGTGGCACCGAAGTGCCACCAGAGAGTATTACTTCTTTTCTTCTAGTTCTTTTAGAAGAACACCGAATCTTTCGGCCATTTCGTTTAAGTTAAGGAAGTCAACATCGATTGTTGAAACCGTGATGTTTGAGAGGTTGATGTTTCTCGCAGCTTCCAGAGCAACGATGGTACTACCACCGACACCTTTCATAGCGTCATTTCTAAGTTTCTCGCCTTCAGCTTCAGCAGTCTTAATGAGAAGGTCACCTTTTGCTTTAGCTTGTGCAGCAATAAGGTCAGCTTCAGCTTCTTTTTTAGTTGCATAAAGTTGAGCATTTGCTTCGATCTTAGCGATCTCAGCAGTTGTGTTTGCTTGAAGAGTGATCTTCTCAGTATTTAGCTCTTGCTTGATGATAGCAACTTTCTTTCTTGTTTGCGCTTCAATTTCGGCAACTTTACCGCGTTCAAGTTCAGCAAGGTTTTCAAACTTATTTAGAAGAACTTCTTGAGTAGCGATTTTCTCTCTTAGAATTTTATCTTCGAGTTGGTCACTAAAAGTTACGTCACGAATAAGTAGGTCGATCACTTCGATGTGGTGTTTACCTAAGTTTTCGATAAGTTCTTCTTTCGCTTGAAGAGTGACTTCGCTTCTTCTTTTTGGTTTGTAGAATTCTTCAGGAGTCATCTGACCAAGGATAGAGATACAAGTATTTTCAGTCTGTGTTCTAACAGTAGTTTTATACTTATCGCCAGCACCAAGCTCTTTGAGCATCTTGTGAGCTGCGCCAGGTACAATTCTGTACTTCAGAGTTATATCACAACTAACTGTTAAACCACCTTTAGCTTGAATCTTAAGGTCGTCAACACCAGCTCTATCACCAAAGTTTGGGTTTTTGGTCATCTCTAGAGTTTGGACTGTAGTATCGTAGATTAACCATGAATCGATTGGACCAAAGTCACGGTGCCAACCAGGCCCAAATGTTTCGTCGTCTATACCTTTTTCGCCAAAGATACCATATTCATTGATTCTAACGCCACCTTTCCCCATTGGAATCTTGATGGTACAAGTCATGATAAATGTCCAGAACCCGAGGATTCCGAGGATGACTAAGATAGAAATTATTTTAACTGCTTTCATTATTTCTTCCCCTTAGTTTTTTTCGCTGCGGCAGCATCTTCTGTGAGCTGTAGACGCTCAGTTTGACTCTTGATTGTGTATGGTAGACCTTGGATGACCATGCTTCTTAATTTCTTAGCATATTCCATCTTAACCATGTTCAAACCACCTTCGCCTTCAAGTGCTTTTTTCAGAGCTTCTATACCCTGAGCTTCGGCTTTCTTAAGTTCGAGTATACCAGTTGCTTGTTTTTCGTTTTTATAGAGGGCAGCTTTTGCACCGATAGTTATGCGGTCATAGTAAGCGTCAGCAGCTTTTACCAGCTTACCAGCTTTTGCATTTGCTTCGAGTATCTCTTCTTCAAGTTTACCGGTGTGTCTTTCAAGATCGACAATTTTTAAGTTACTCTCTTTAGTAATGAGAGTTTCTCTTTTCTCTGTAGCAGCTTTAGCAAGAGCAATTTGAGTTTTGATGTCTTGGTCAGCTTTTTCTTTTCTGTCGATTATATCCTGGTACTGAGCATGGAAAGTTGGTTTTCTAAACATGACGATACTGTCAACATCGACACCAAATGGTGCTAGTTTTTTGTTTATTTCCTGACGAGCAAGGTTGATTTTGTTGGTACGGTTTGTTGACTCGTAAAATTCTTCAGTTTGTAGTTCACCAAGAAAGTCACGGCAGATAGAACGGACGTACTCACGAACCCATTTTTGTTTGTACAGATCAACTCCGTCTCTTCCTATATATCCAGAAGTTTCGAGAACTTCTTTTATTTTTTCAGGGATGATTCTGTATTGAACTTTAAGCTCTACATAGATGTTGTTACCATCGAGGTCTTTTACTTTGAGGTCATCTCGACGACGACGGTCACCTCTGTTTGAGTCCGTTGACATCTCCATAGTTTGAAGAGTCTTATCGAGAACGTAAAAGTCGTTCATTATTGCATTGTAGATACGAGTACCTTGCATATTTACGACTTCGACATCGCCAGTGAACTTGTTAAGTATGAGTCCGACTTCTTCACCAGAGATTCTTTGAACTCTGACTGTGGTGAGAAGAAAAACCCCGAGAAGTAAAAAGGCGATGATCGGCCAGACGAACTGACTTTTCAGCAGCTTTACTATAAAGGGTTGTGGGAATTGTTGTGGTTCCATATTATTTGCCTCTTAGTTTTTTATTATTGAAGTAGGTCATGACTGCCGAAAGCGGCATAGATGCGATAAACAACAGAACAAGAAGTCTGAAGTTTACTTTTGCAAAAAACATCAGCGTCAACATGCAAAGACAGATGAACATGTACTTCATGAAAGTGCCCATAGTTGCGTCAAAAGATTCTTGAGAACCTTTAGGCAGAAGCATAGTCATGATGATTTTGTAGTTCTTGTCCGGATAAGTGAACTCTGGAAAGTCGTAGTAAATACCACCATTTTCTTCATCAAGCTTCTCGCTGATGAATCCGTCGACGTTCAGTTCTTCAAGAGTACTTTTAACGTCCTGAAGTGTGAAGTCGGTATTTGCCGCAATAGATGCCGGGAATACTTGATCGTTTAAACGAGACGCCGCATGAAGCACTTGGTGCAGAATACGCGTTCTACGGATGTCGCCGTCTGTGTCTCCTTCTTTAACCTGTTGGCTAAAAGGAGGTAATTGATTTGTCGAAATATTTTTAAATTTATAGTAAGAGGTGCCGTTGCTCTCTAACTTTAAAATAGAACTGTTGTCAACCATCTGCGCGACGCACTCGTTTAGCTGTTGTAGCGAAAGAGCGAAGTATGGGCTTAGTTGAACTATAAATAAATTGCCGTCGTTCTGAGCAGCAATGTTTATTGCAAGATTTTCAATAGCATTGACTGTTTTGGAACTCAGCATGGTGAATGTATCAACCTGTGTAAAAAACATTTGTCTGTTTCCCTGAGTTTATTAAGCGTGTTTGAGTTACAGTAACGACTCAAACGTCTTGTGCTTTTTACTCTGGAAGTCAAAATTTGTAATGGCATTTAATCCCTTCTTAGAAATGCGTTGAAATCAAGATAGAGACAGAACGAAAATAGACAATTGTAGAGCTTACGAAAGGTGAAAGATAATTCGTCTAATACAGCGAGGCGGGATGGGCAGAGCCAATAAATGACTCTGCTAGATATTCTAATTTAAAAGTTTGGTGTCTTTTAACCACTCAAGCATGCGCTTTGGCCACTCGCCGGCAGCAGTTTTTGAACCTGGACGGAAACCAAAGCCATGACCTGCATTTGCGTAAATGTGCATATCGCAAGGAACGCCAGCTTTTTTGTACTTAAGGTAAACTTCAGCCATACCGAAAGATATATCGTGTCGGTCGTGGTAACCAAAAGCTATGAAGCAAGGTGGCATACCTTTTTCAACGGTGAATGTTGCTGATTTACCAGGGTAGATCAAACCTTGGAAGTCTGGTCGACTGCTCATCTTTTCGATTGGGTCGGTTGAGTTCTTGTCGCCATTGTCCGACTTCATCGCCGAGTATGCCGCTAGCTCACCACCAGCCGAAAAACCGACAATTCCGACTCGTTTTGTGTTTATCTTCCACTCTTTAGCTCTGTGTCTGATCAAGCGTATTGCTCTACGGGTGTCGGCCATGGCATGTTTCTGAAGATCGTATGGCGTACCTTTTTCATTTGAGAGTCTATAGCGCAGAACAAATGCACTTATGCCTTGTTCGGCATACCAAACAGCAAGAGCATCTCCTTCATGACCAAGACAAAGTTTCTTGTGACCACCACCAGGAGCGATGATTATGGCCGTACCATTTGGTTTTTTTGGAAGAAAAGCAGTGATAGAAGGGTGATGAACGTTTGTTACATTTTTCCCTTCAATTTTTTCAGGCTCATTCATTCTGGCTTTAGAGTCGGGAGCACCTTCAGGCCATAGATAAATTCTTTCGGGTTTAGCTTCTGCAAACATGGTTATACAGCTGATAAGGAAGATGAAGAAAGTTACACACACATTTTTATTCATTGAAGAGCCTTCTATTCTTTATAATGTTGGGATAATTCTACTGCGAATCTTAGTTTGTCGACTATGAATTATTTCCCCAATCCTATGCATTTTCTTTTCGGAAAGCTCTTTTCTAACTGAAAATTTCCTAAGAAGGTTCATTGTGAGTAGAATTTGATGAGGTGGATGTATGCAAAAAGATGTTTTGGCAGAGAAGTTTTTAGACGTGTTTGGTTCATCCCCAGAAGTCTACTCACGTGCACCCGGCCGTGTAGAAATACTTGGCAACCATACAGACTACAATGAAGGCTATGTGCTGAGTATGGCTGTCGATCGCTATACCTCCTTGGCTATGAAACACTCTTCTGGTAACTTCCGCATTTACAGTGACTTGGTAGAAGAGCCTCTTGTCGAGTTTCCGCATTCTGAAATAGCGATAAAAACAAACTCGTGGGTCGATTATCTTAAAGGCGTGGTCATCGCTCTAAAATCTAAAGGCCTTGAAGTCACGCCGGTAGATATATTTGTAACTTCAGATGTGCCTTTATCTGCTGGTATGAGTAGTTCTGCTTCTTTTGAAATGGCCTTAGTAGAGGCTTTTTGTCTATTGTTTTCTTTTGAACTTTCTATGGCAGAGAAAGCAAAAGTTGGTCAGTCTTGTGAAAATGATTTTATCGGAGCCAATACAGGGCTTATGGATCAGTTCACGTCTTTGTCTGGTGAAGAAGGTTCATTTGTATTTAGTGAGTACCGCAACTTTGAAGTGAAGCGTATTCCTTTTCCTGCAGGTTGTGGCTTTGTAGTTTTTAATACTGCCGTCAAGCATGACTTAAGTCTCGACTATAATGTCCGCCGGCAAGCTTGCGAAAATGCAGTGGCGGAAATTTCTAAAAGTTCTCGTGGAATAAAAGCATTGCGAGATATCGATCAGCAGTTGTTAGCAAGTTATAAGTCTCTTCTGGGAAAAGATGTTTTTGCTCGTGCTCTTCACGTCGTTGGTGAAAACGAACGAGTTTCAAAAGCATTGAGTTTTCTTTCAGTAGGAGACATAGAGAGTTTTGGTCAGTTACTTTTCGATTCACACCAAAGCTCGATAGAAAACTTTGAAAACTCCTGTCCCGAATTAGACTTTTTGGTGAAGGCATCAATTGAAAGTCGATTTTGCCTAGGAGCTCGGTTAAGTGGTGGTGGCTTTGGTGGTATATCAATTCACCTTGTGCAAGATCAACAGCTCAAAGAGTTTCGAGAAGAAATGTCCTTGATTTTTGAGCAAGAGTTTGGCTTCAGGCCAAAAAGCTACGTTTGTAAAAGTGCAAATGGCGCTAGTTCTCATAAATATTTAAGCTAGAGGCTGGGTTTTACTATTGTTTTTTCTGCTAAAAACAATTATAAGTATGGTCTCTAAAAACTAAAAAGTGAGATCAGAAATGTTCAAGTCTATTATTTTAGCAAGCGCGCTAATGTTCACTAGTGCTTCTGTTATGGCAGCAGATAAAGCAATCACTGCTGAATCAGCATCGTCATCAGCAAAATTGACTATTCAGAAAATGAACTGTGGCGGCTGTGCTGCAAAGGTTAAGAAAGTTTTAGCTAAAGTAGAAGGTATTGGAACTGTAAAGACAACTCCAAAAACTAGACTAGTTGAGATTCAAATCAAAGATAGTTCTAAGTTTGATCTTGCTAAAACTATCGCAGCTATCAAAGCTGGTACAGGCTGGGATGCAGTTGCATCTAAGTAGTATTTAGTTACGATTTTCAGGGTGGAGACTTTTTAAGTCTCCACCTTTTTTTATGCCTTGCTTATAACCACGATACTTGATCTTGCCTTCATCGAAGTGAAGTCAGGGAAACTTCCACCCTTATGACTTTTTGGATGCTGAACAGCGAGGAAGAGCTCCTTACCATTTTTTGTAAAGCATGGACCCGTAAACTCCGCACCAGTTGGTGCAGTTGCAAATCTTCTCGAAAGTCCTCTTTGACCATCGACCTGACAGTGCCAAAGACCATCAGAGAAGCCTGGGAAACCATAGCCGTCAGAGCAGATCCATAATTCACCGTTTTGGTCGAACTCGCCATTGTCAGGGTAAACAAAACGACCACTCAAGCTTGTTTCTTTGTTGAAGGTCGCATGTTTATTATCTGCTAAATCTTGACCGCAAATAACTAAGAAGTTCCAATCTGCAGTTGTGCTATGGTGGTCAGCGCTCATTTCAATGATATGGCCGCTACCACGAGCAACTTTGTTTGCCGAGTTGAGTCGTTTTACTGAACGGGCTCTGTTACCAGTCATTAAGAAATAGACTTTGCCTGTTTTAGCATTTATCGATATATCTTCTGGTCGATCCATTGGCGTAGCTCCAACTAAGTCAGCAGCTTTACGAGTATCGAGCAAAACATCGCCTTGAGACTTGAAGCCGTGTTTAGCATCTAGTTTGCCTTCATTAAATACAAGAGGCAGCCAGTTTACCTTACCGTTTTCTTCAAATTTCGCAGCATAGAGAGTTCCGGACTCAAGTAAGTCCATGTTGTGCTCGCGATTGCCTTCAATGTATTTCTTAGTAGAAACAAACTTGTAGAGGTACTCAAAGTATTGGTCATCACTAGTGTAAACAACAGCGTGGCCATCTTTATCTATTGTGACAGTAGCACATTCGTGTTTACCTCGACCGAGCATGGAGTGTTTGCGGATAGGTGCGTCTGGATTATAAGGGTCTATCTCAACAACCCAACCAAAGTGAAGTGGAGACTGAGCGTCGCTATCTAGGTCGAAGCGTTTGTCGATAGTCTTGAAATAGTGGTTTTTACCACGCATGCCAAAACGCTTCATGTTCTCTTTTTCAGGATGCTTTTTAACGTCGCCGGTAAAGTAGTTTTGGATATTTTCTTCGGCAGTAAGGTAAGTACCCCAAGGAGTAAAACCTCCAGCACAGTTCCCTAGAGTTCCAGCACTTTGTATACCGTCAGGGCTCGCAGTCGATTTTAGTCGATCGCTACCAGCTGCAGGACCGGTAATTTTTGCTTTTGTGGCAGGGTGGATTTTTTTATTGAGTGGGGATTTTAGGTCTGGTTGCCAGTTTCCTTTGTCGTTTCGCTTAACTGAAATGACAGAACAACCAACACTGTAGTAAGCTGCTAGTTCACGTTCTTTTTTATTTGGATGTTCGCCCCATTCTGGAGATTCATTATTCAAACAAAGAATACCTTTATTCGGATCTTTTGGATCTTCAAAGAAGTGAGTGTAGTCACAGGCTCCACCAAGACGGTTTTGCTGTTCTTTACCTGTAAGCTTTTTAGGGTCATAGGCAGTCATGCCTTCTTTGAGCGGATCGCCAAACGAGATAAGGTTTTTGTACTTGAAGCCTTCGGCAAGCTTTATATCTGAACTTTGACCTGTTGGTATTTCATTGAATGGTAAAAATGAATCGACATCATTTTTCGTTTGACCTTGTACAGGGAGTTGAGTAGCTGCGACACCTGCAGCAGTTATTTTCAAAGCCTGGCGGCGAGATATCTTTGTTGCCATCTGACTGCAGATGGGCTTATTTGAGGACGGATTAACTCTTAAATTATCATCATCTTGCATATTTAAAAAACCTTTGATTAGATCACACGTGTACAACAGATACCAGACTGCAGAAGTGACATTTTTCTGCAAGTATTTGCAAGATTATAAGTGATTATTTGTGACTATGCAAAAAATTGTCTACTTAGCGTAATTAACTGATAAAAAACGTTATCTGCTAAACATCTAGTGTATGAACCTATGAAATGGAGATAGGAAAAGATGAACATGTGGACATCGAAAAAAAGCTACTTAAGTGCGCTACTTAAGTACTGTGTTGCCGTGTTTCTTATTAGCTGTGTTTTTGTTACAGCTGCAGATAAGAAAAAGAAGAATAAGTACTCAGGACCTCAATGGTTCGATAACTTTACTTATGGCCCAGCATTGGGTACAACAGCTGAACTGCCGAACGGTATAGTTCTTAAAGGTCAAGCTGTTCGAGTTGGTGAAGCCGGCTCTCACTCTGTGATCTACGATACCGAGATGATGAGTTTTAATGGTGCTTTTGCAGGCCAAATCATCCTAACAGGTAATGCTTGGAATGGCCGCCATGGTGGTAGCCCTAAAGCTCCGAAAAAAATGATCCTTCAATCAAACTTAGGTCCAGGTTGGGCAAAAGCGGGTTCTTTTAAAGATCCTCGCAATCCAGCTTACGGTCCTCTTCCTGAAGCGTGGTTAAAGTACAAAGGTCAGTACCGCAACGGTGATAAAGTTGTCCTAACTTACACAGTCGGTAACACGTCAGTTCTTGAAATGCCAGCTTTTGAAAATGGCGTTTTCACAAGAACTCTGAATATAAATATGGCTTCTGAAAACATGGTTGTCATGATTGCTCGCGGTGCGGACTTTCCGGTTTCTGTTGTTGGTGAAGGCATAACGATCAGCAAAGTTGATGGCAACATCATCGGTGTAATCGCGGCTGATTCTTCAGTAAGTGCAAAAATCGTTATGGGCAAAGCAAACGGTAAAGTAGCTCCAGCTCAAGATCTAGCGGCATTTACTCAAGGCGGTCCTCTTCAGTGGGCTCAAACTATTTCTGTTAAAGGCGGTAAGCCAGCAGGGAAAGGTCCTTATGTAACAGAAGAGATCCCACTACCAATAAAGAATCCGTGGTCTTCACTTATTCGCTTTAGTGGTTTCGACTTCTTTGCAGACGGGAAAAGAGCCGCGATCTGTACTTGGAATGGCGATGTCTGGATTGTTTCAGGTCTTGATAAAGATCTTCAGAACTTAAGCTGGAAACGTTATGCAGCAGGCCTTTATGAAACTCTTGGTTTGAAAATAGTTGATGACGTTGTTTTCGTTACTGGTAAAGACCAAATCACTCGCCTTCACGATTTAAATAACGACGGTGAAGCAGATTTCTACGAAAATTTTAATAATGACATAATGATTACCGAAAACTACCACGAGTTTACTTTCGGTCTTCAAACAGACCCAGAAGGTAACTTTTACTTTGCGAAAGCTGCCCCAGTTAAGAATGGTGGCCGTGGTTTCGCAACAACTCATGCACACCATGGTGTAGTTTTTAAAGTTAGCAAAGACGGTTCAACTTCAGAAGTTTTTGGTAACGGCCTTAGAGCTCCAGGTGGTATAGGAGTTGGCCCTAACGGTGAAGTAACTACTGGAGAAAATGAAGGTACTTTCGTTCCAGTATGTAAAATCAACTGGGTGACAAAAGGTAGTTTTAGCGGTGTTATTCACGGTGGCAATGGTCGCACGATGGAGCAAGGCTATGACAATCCACTTTGTTGGTTGCCTATGACAGTCGACAACTCAGGCGGCGGTCAAGTTTGGGTTGATAATGATAAGTGGGGTCCATTTAACGGTGACATGCTTCACCTTTCTTACGGTAGTAGCTCTGTTTACAAAGTTATGAAGCAGGAAGTTGAAGGCGGTGTTGTTCAAGGTGGAGTTGTTCGCCTACCAATCAAACTCGTTTCTTCTGCGATGAGAGGTCGCTTTAACCCGGTTGATAAACAGCTTTATGTTTCAGGTTTCCGAGGTTGGCAGACAAATGCAGCAAAGTCAGCTGGCTTGCAGAGAATTCGCTATACAGGAAAGAAAGTAAGTCTTCCTTCAAAGCTTAAAGTTACAGACAAAGGTGTTTATCTAACTTTCACTGAAAAACTCGATAAAGAACTTGCTGAAGACATCGGTAGTTACTCAATCAAGTGGTGGAACTATGTTTGGGGCCCTCAGTATGGCAGCGGTCACTTTTCAGTGAATAACCCAGATAAAGAAGCTATGAAAAAAGCTCTAGTTTCCGAGTCTCACTCTGGTGGTACAAACTTGAAAAAAGGAACAGTTAAAGCAGCCGCATTTAAAGGCGATGATGTTCCAGTTAAATCAGCGAAACTTCTAGAAGACGGTAAAACTGTTTTCTTAGAGATTCCAAATATCCGCCCAGTGATGCAGATGGAAATAGCAGTTGACCTAGAAACTGTTGATGGCGACGTCATCATTTCTAAGATTTATAACTCTATTCACAAGTTGGCTAAAGAGAAGTAATCCATTTAGACATTTGTCGGGGAGGCTAAGCTGTAATGGCTTAGCCTTTTTTTGTGCCCGGATTTTTCTTATCATAGCAAGAGTTATTTTTTACTACAGAATACTTATTTTAAATAAACAGGGCGTAATGAAGTCTTAACTTGAGTTATAAGCCATGAAACAAAGATAACTTATTATAATTGTAAACGGAGAGAAATATGGGTGTTGTACCTTCTAGAAGTTTTTTGCGTAAAACCTTCGGACTTTGCTGTGCAGCTTTACTTGCAGGAAGTTTGACTGTTAATGCCGCAGATAAGAAAAAGAAAAAGAAGAAAGCTCCATCAGGTCCACAGTGGTACCAAACATTTAACTATGGTCCAGCACTAGCAACTGTTACTAAACTTCCTAAGTCTATCATAGTGAAGTCTCAAGTAATCAAAGTCGGTGGCCATAACGTAGTTTATGATACTGAGATGATGAGTTTCAATGGCGCTTTTGAAGGGGCTCTAAAACTAGAAGGTACTCCTTGGGATGGTCGTCATGGCGGTAACCCTAAGTCTCCAAATAAAGTAGCTATAGAGTCTGGCGTTGGTCCAGGTTGGGCGAAAAATGGTTCTTTCGAAGACCCTCGCAAGTATGGCCCACTTCCTAAAGATTGGGTTAAGTACAAAGGTCAGTACCGTGACGGTGATAAAGTTGTTCTAACTTATACAGTTGGTGCTACTTCAGTTCTTGAAATGCCTGGTTTCGAAGATGGTGCTTACACAAGAACAATCAATATTGGTAAAGCAGCAACAGACATGACTGTTATGATTGCTCGTGGCGCAGACTTCCCAGTTTCTGTAGTTGGTGAAGGCATCACTATCCGCAAAGCAGATGGAAACATCCTTGGTGATATAGCTGCAGGTTCTGCAGTAAGTGCTAAGATCGTTATGGGTAAAGCAGACGCGAAAGTCGCTCCAGCTCAAGATTTAGCGGCATTCACAAAAGGTGGTCCTCTTCAGTGGGCACAGACTTTTGACGTTAAAGGTATAAAAGCAGCAGCTAAAGGTTCTTATGTAACAGAAGAGATTCCTCTTCCAGTAAATAATCCTTGGAGCTCTAGAATCCGTTTCAGTGGTTTCGACTTCTTCTCAAGCGGTACTAAAGCAGCTATCTGTACTTGGAATGGCGATGTTTGGATTGCTTCAGGAATAGATAAAGATCTTGAGAAAGTAACTTGGAAGCGTTACGCCGCTGGTCTATTTGAGACTCTTGGTGTGAAAATCGTTGACGACAAAGTTTACGTTACTGGTAAAGACCAAATTACTCGCCTTCACGATTTAAATAACGACGGTGAGGCAGACTTCTATGAAAACTTTAACAATGACATCAAAATCACCGAAAACTTTCACGAGTTTACATTCGACCTTCAGACAGATAAAGAAGGTAACTTCTACTTCGCTAAAGCAGCACCAGTTAGAAAAGGTGGTCGTGGTTTCGGTCCAACTCATGAAAATCACGGTGTAGTTTTCAAAATAAGCAAAGACGGTTCAACTTCAGAAGTTGTTGGTAATGGTCTTAGAGCTCCAGGTGGTATGGCTGTTGGTCCTAACGGCGAAATCACAACTGGTGAAAACGAAGGTACTTTTGTTCCAGCATGTAAAATCAACTGGGTTAAGAAAGGTAGTTTCAGCGGTGTTATTCACGGTGGTAATGGTCGTAAGATTGAACAAGGTTACGACAACCCACTATGTTGGTTACCTATGACAGTCGACAACTCAGGTGGCGGTCAAGTTTGGGTTGATAATGACCAGTGGGGTCCATTCAACGGCGACATGCTTCACCTTTCTTACGGTCGTAGTACTGTTTATAAAGTTATGAAACAAGATGTAGATGGTGAAGTACAAGGCGGTGTTGTTGCACTTCCAATCAAGCTTGCTTCTTCAGCGATGAGAGCTCGTTTCAATCCAGTCGACAAACAACTTTACGTTTCAGGTTTCCGTGGTTGGCAGACAAATGCTGCTAAAGAGTCAGGATTCCAAAGAATTCGTTATACTGGCAAAAAAGTCGCCCTTCCTAAAGAAATGAAAGTGACTAAGAAAGGTGTTTACCTGACTTTCACTGAAAAGCTAGATAAAGAGCTTGCTGAAGATAAAGGCAGTTACTCAATCAAGTGGTGGAACTACGTTTGGGGACCTCAGTATGGTAGTGCTCACTTCTCTGTAGATAACCCAGATAAAGAAGCAATGGCGAAAGCATTAGTTTCTGAAAGTAAGTCTGGTGGTACTAGAGGCGGTAGTGTTAGTGCTGCAGCTTTCAAAGGTGATGATGTTCCAGTTAAGTCAGCGAAGCTTTTAGAAGATGGTAAAACTGTTTTCCTAGAGATTCCTAACATCCGTCCAGTGATGCAGATGGAGATCGCTCTTGACCTTGAGACTGTAGATGGTGACGTCATCATTTCTAAGGTTTACAACAGTATCTATAAACTAGCAGAAGATAAATAATCTCTAGTTAATATACTCTTTTAAATTGGCCGGAACCTTTATTGGTTTCGGCCTTTTTTATGCTTCTCGTTCAAGTTTATTGAGAGTGACTTGGCTCTTATTTTCTTTTAGCTTACTACTATAGTCTTTTAATGATAGCTCCTGAAAAATTCCATATTTTTGGGGAACGCTGTCAAGGTTTTAAATACTAAGCCCGTTTATATCTGAAATACGTAATCTTAATTCTTTTAAAGGTATTTCGTGGTGTATATGTGTGGAAAATTTTTTATTTCTGAATTTCAGAAAGGGGCTAACCCTCTCTCTAGAAAAAACTCGTAATGGCTGTTGTAAAAGATTATACTTTATCAGTAGATGAAGAAAAAAGCAGCGGCATTAGAGACGTGAAATACGATTGGAATACTCAGAAGACTCTTATTCAAAGAGCACAGGATCCAGATGATGATCAAGCTTGGGATGATTTTGTAAAATACTACGAATCATTCATTGTTATGGTCCTTGGTAAATCAAATATTTCTGTTTCAGAAGAAGAGGACCTGGTTCAAAATATTTTACTTAAGGTCTGGAAAGGTCTTCCAAAATATGAGTACCGCAAAGAGAAAGCTAAGTTTCGTACTTGGCTTAGTACTATTATCCGAAACACAATTATCTCTCACTACAATAAGTCTAAGGGCGAAGATGGTAAGAGGGAAAAATACTCAACAACTATTGACGATATAAGTGAATCATCGATTGAGAAAGTGATCGAGCAAGAATGGTATGACTATGTTGTAAGTCTAGCTATGGAGAAAGTTCAGGAAGCTTTTTCCGGAAGAGCTATAGAAGTGTTTAGACTCAGTTTGCAGGAAAAGAAAGCCAATGAAATATCGGAACTACTGGGCATAACTGAAGATACCGTATACTCCTTAAGAAGCCGTGTAAAACGACGCCTTAAACAAGAAGTATCTAAGCTGCGTGAGATGATCGAGTTTAAATGAATCCCCTAGATAAAAAAGGCTTCAAAAACCTAGGGCGTTTTTATGACGATGATGAAGATGACGTTTGGGAAAAAAATGAAGATAGAGCTGAGTCACTATCAGAGCGTTATCAAGAAAAAGATTTCTTGGCTTCAGGAGCTTTGAAGAATGTCTTTAAAGTTTTTGATTTTAAGATGAAACGCTATGTCGCTCTCGCTGAATTGAAAGAAGAGATCCCTGAAGAAGAGTATGAAAGTTTTATAAATGAAGCACGCTTGACCTCGGCCCTTCGTCATCCAAATATTATCACAGTCCATGATTTCGGTTTTAACGAAATCCACATTCCTTACTTCACGATGGAGTTAAAAGTCGGTGACACTTTGGGAGATATCATTCAAAAGCAGCAAAAGAGTATTAATGAACTCTTGGATATTTTTATCAAAGTTTGTGACGCTATTTCATACGCCCACTCAGAGAATATAATTCACCTTGATTTAAAGCCGGACAATATTCAGGTCGGGGAGTTTGGAGAAGTCCAAGTTTGTGACTGGGGCTTGAGTAGGAAATGTGATGGTGTGCTGACCGAGGACCTTATCAAAGGTACCCCAGGTTTTATGGCTCCAGAGCAAATAATACCCGGGAAAGAGCTCGATTTTCAGACAGATATCTATGCTCTAGGTGGCATACTTTATTCAATTTTGACAGAGTCCCTACCTGTAGAGGGGGGCAGTAAAACGGTTATTCTGTCTACAGTTCAAGAAGTCATAAAATCCCCAATAGAGAGGTTCCCTGAAAAGTCTATACCCAAAAGTTTAAATGCAGTAGTATGCAAGGCCATGGAACAACTTCGAGAGGATCGGTATAAAGATGTCGAAGAGCTTAAGGATGAAGTTACTAGTTACCTACTGGGTAGATCTACGGAAGCCGAAGAGGCAGGGTTTATAAAGGAGTTTACTCTTTTTATAAAAAGGAATAAACAGATCTGTATGTTAGCATTCGTTTCGATGTTTATTTTGATCGTTGGAGGCTTCCTTTTTTTAGTGGAACTTCAAAAGCAGCAAGGAGAGACAGAGTCGGCTCTTGAAAAACTACAGGAAACTCATACGGACTTAACAGCATCTAGAGAAAAAGAACAGATCCTTTTTGCTCAAAAAGAAAAGACTTTTAAGATGTTCCTTCAGGCTTCAAAAGAACATACGAAAATGTATAATTTGCTACAAGGTTCTGAGCTTAGTCATGCCTATGAATTGATGATTTTTCCTCTTTACTTTGGCTCACCAGTACAAAACCTTGAGAAGTCGTTAAAGATTTTGACTTCGCAGAATGTATTAAATAATCCAAAACCTTGGATAAATGACTTTATTATTTTAAATCTATTTATTTCCCAGAAGTTTAAAGAGTTACAAAAATATAAGAGCGATAAGTACGGGGATCTAATAAGAATAGCGGAGAAATACATTGATACCGAACGTTCAGGTTTTGGTGTTTTATTGGATAAAGATTATCTGATTCTTTTAAAGGATATAAATGCACTCTCAATTGATAAACAAAGTATTAAAGAAGAGGTCATGGAACGTTCGTTTTCTTATGTAGAGAATGCACGTGGGGTGAACTTTATGTCAGGTAAGCTTGTCAGGGAGTTGATTTTATGTTGGAATCCATATTGGAATATAGAAGACTTTCATCATAGGAGACATGGAAAAACTTTAAAGCTCACTGGTTTACACTTAACAACACTAAAGTCAAAAGATCTGAATTCCTCAAATAAAAGTTTTTTACGTTTTCTAAAACTTGAAGAGCTCAGTCTAGCTGGTAGCAACATAAGCTCTTTATCTCAAATCGATGGACTAAGTATTGAAAAATTAGATATTCGAAATACTACCATCAAAAACCTTCATCCACACCATGCGACTAAAGATATCGAAGAAGTCATACTTCAATCAACTCAGTTTGATTCTGATGGTAGATTTGAGATTCCTAAGAAAGTTAAGTTGATCTACAAGGACTGACTTAGTCTTTTTTCTTCTTACGTTTTTTTTTACTTTTAGTGCTTTCTTCAGAGGCTGGTACTGTGCCTATTTTTCTAGAGTTTTTAGAAAGGTCATTTATATATGTCAGCATCATTTTTTTAAGCTCTTGAACTATTTCAGGATGCTTTTTAGATACATCTGTCGATTCCCCTATGTCTTCTTTAAGATTAAAGAGTTCACCCGGTTGCGCTCCAGGTATATTTCCTCTACCACTACCACCGGCTTTAAGTTTTCCATAGGCTAGTTTCCAGTGTTTATAACGTACCGTTGAACCAGGTACTATGAATCTATCATGAACAGGAGAAGACAGCTTTTCCCCTTTGATGTAAGGCAAAATACTCTTGCCATCGAGTATTCTATCTGAAGGGATGTCAACTTCGGCCATTTCAGCGAAAGTTGGCAGCAGGTCAAAAATAGACGTGATCTGCTTATTCATGGTTCCAGGTTTTATCGTTTTAGGCCAGCGCATGAAGCAGGGGACTCGAATGCCTCCTTCAAAATTTGACCATTTACCATCTCTCAAGGGAGCAGCGCTTCCTGGACCTTTGACGTTTAACTGTGGTCCGTTATCTGAAGAGAAAATGACTAAAGTATTTTCACTGATTTTTAAGTCATCTAAAGTTTTTAGAAGCTCACCGACCTGCCAGTCTATTTCCTGTATGACATCTCCATAGGTACCGTGCTCTGAAGAACCTTTGAACTTCTCCATTGGTAGCCATTTTGTATGTGGAAGTGGAGAAGAATAGAATAAGAAAAACGGTTCTTCTTTGTTACGTGTTATAAAGTCAATTCCTGCCTTCAGGAGTTTAGGTGAGTGTTTTCCATCTGTTTTTGAGCCTTGGATCATTTCTGCTACTTTATCGTTTTCATAAAGCGCAAATTTTTTGCTACCGGTGTCCATAAAGCCATAAAAATAATCAAAGCCATGCTTAGTAGGGTTAAACTTTTGCCACTCTCCAAGATGCCACTTTCCCACAATACCTGTTTTATAACCGCCTTGTTGAAGAAGCTCAGCAACGGTTATTTCATCTGGATTAATCCCCACATGGCTATGCCTGTATATCACTTTGCCATATCCTGCTCTGTTTGCGTTGGACCCGGTCATGAAAGCTAGTCGTGTAGGGGAGCAGCGATTGTGAACATAGAAGTCAGAAAACGTCATGCCTTCATTAGCGATTTTATCGATATTTGGGGTTTTGAAGCCTTTTGCTCCCATGCAGCTGAGGTCGCCATACCCTTGATCATCAGTCAATATGAATACGATGTTCGGTTTATTTGTGGCTAGAACCTGCAAGGAAATAAATATAAATACTATGAAATAAAATTGTTTTGCGTTCATGTAGTTTTCCTACTAGTTTTTATCTTTATAAGAAACTCTAAGAGTTTTATCAATTGCGTGGTACTCAGTTTTATCTTTTATAGATGGCTCTAGTGTAGTGATTGTAGATAGTCTATGAGAGAGGCAAATTCTTTGATTGATAGAGCGTTGACTAGGCCAGGAGGCATCATAGAATTCTTACTGACACTTTCTTTTATGATATTTGTTTTATTGATCTTTTGAACGGTTCCAACCATACTTCTAAGGGTGATTTGTTTATCATCCTTGCTCGTAACAAATCCACTTGCCAGCGAGCCATCTTTTAAAGAATAGTTATAACTTTGGAATCCTTGTGCAACTTCAGCATTTGGTTTGACTACATGTATGATGAGCTGTTCACGATTAAATAAGTTTCCAACTGTACCAAGGTAAGGGCCTTTTTGTGGCTCACTGGGAAGTACTGAGTGACAGGCGATACAACTCTGTCTGGTGAGTAGTTTTTTGCCGGTTTCTATATCTCCGGACATATTCATGACTAAGCTTTTCATCTTCTCAAATTCTATCTCACCGACAAGTGTATTTGCCATGACGTTTGTTTGGGACGTAAGAGTGGCTAAGGCATTCTTGGCTGCATTGGCAATATTAGTATCTTTCTTTCGAGTCGCTTTGTTTAGATACTTTGTAAAGTTTTTTGCTTTGTTGGCTTCAATACTTTCAATGAGCTCAATGTTAAAGACTTTTTGAAAGTCTGACTCTAGACGTTTTCGATCTGACTCTTTTGTTAGAGGGCTTATAGTTAAGCCGACTACCATATCACAAAACAATCTATGTAAATGAGATGGCAGCTTGCGGACTTGAGGATAGGTCTTGCCAATTCTTTGTATAAATGTAACTCTGTGTGAAGGACTGGTTATGAAGTCACTACTGAAGGTTTTAAATAGACTAGAGTCTTCTGGAACTTGCTTTAAGGTTTCGAGTAGTGCTATAGCCCATTCTTTATAGCGAAAACCTTCCACAGATAAGGCCGCTCTAAAGGCCTTGATTCTGAAGTTCTCTGTTCTGTTTTGGTCTTGAACAACTGAAAGAAGAGCGTTGAGTTGACTGAAGCTGTGGGACGATTGATTGACTAGTTGTTCGAGAGGGTCAATTTTAATATTTAGTTTCAATTCATCAAAATTTACATTGTGAAGTCTGACTTGAAAAAGAACTTCTTTTTGTTGCTCTTCATTCATGTTGTTTACTTCTTCTCTAAGTGCAGCTGCAATAGTTTCAGACATTTCCCATTTTACGGCCTTATAGTAAGGGCCACTTGAGTTGGGTTTGGTACCCCACCAGTCTTTACCATTCCATTTGTCTTCTTTATTGTAAGTTCTAAGTAGGACTTTGATAAAAGGTAACTTAGTCTCAAAACTATCAGCCAAATTCATTTCTTTTATGAGTTCTAAAGAAGCATGTTTATTGTGAATCTGACGAAGAACTGCTAGAGCAGCATCTCTAAGAGTAGGAACTTTAACAGCAGCTAAAAGTTCAGAAATAGGCGCCATCTCTATCAAGGCTCTTCTGGCTGTATGAGGCACAGCTCTATGTATATGGGGCTTACTTTGAACTAAGGGAGTTCTTTCTTTGCTGTCATCAGAAACCATTAACAAATCGTTGGTGAGTCCTTTGAAATTTAATCTTCTGGCACCAAAAGCGGCAATCATTTGTACCCTTGGGTTTGCGTCAGATAATCCTTCCTTTATAGCCGGAAGTAATCCCAGTTCATGGTTATCTTGGCGATCAATAAGTGCTCTAAGGGCATACTCTCGGATTGAGTCATCCTTTAGTAAAGATTTAAGAGTGTCTGCGGTGCCAGCTTTATTTCTTAAGTTGATGGCATAAAGAGCCGCTATGCGTGCTTCAATTGAGGCCATTTTATCATGAGCTTTAGTTAGTAAAACATCTTCGATGCTTTCTGGACGCTTGATGAGCTCATGTTGAGCATTTTGCCTCAATACATTGGAGCCTTTGTCCAGTGAAGTTATAAGTTCTTCTACGCTTAAGCTCTTTAAGTTAGGAAAAGCTTTGTACTGCCAACCATGTGGTCTGGCTTGTAGGATCTGACCAACAGTAGTTCCTGGCTTTGTTCTGGCACCGCCATTTTCAAATGTGGAAAAGTAGAGCCTTGAGCTGCCATCTACATCGACTTCTACGAGCTTTGAGATTTGTAAAGATATGATGTCATTATTAATAAAAGTTGCATCATGAGGCTTGAGAGTGTGAGTGTACATTTTCCCCCAACTCATAGTATGGAAACGATTGTTGAACCATTCTGGGAATCCAGGCTCCTGTAAATGGAGTGCCCCAACTCCAGATCCACCACCATGATCAAAAAGAGGTGGCATGGCATCTTCTGAAAAGAATTTATAGAGGTTTGGGTATCCCATATGAGCCAGTGGAGTTAAGTGGTGAACTCGGGCGTTCCAACCATCGCCATCATTGGTGTTATCGAGAGTAATCATATCAAGCTTATGGTCGATACCGAGGTCGTAAGTATTTCTGGTTCCTTGTGTGTAAAGCTGCAAGTCACTGCCGTCTATCCTCATTCGGATAACTCCGCCGCTGTAGAGAGTTACCTTTGAACCATCGGAGCCGGTAGCTGTAGCACCAAAATCTCCTAGTGCAGTGTAGATCCAACCATCAATGCCGATTCTTAAATCGTTAGCCGTATGGTCTCCACCGCGTCTCCAGTTGAGGTCATGACCAAAACCTTTTGCTAAAACTTTATGTTCATCCGCTACTCCATCGCCATCAGTATCTTTGAAGCTTGAAATAAATGGAGGGTGCATGACATAGAGAACGCCGTCGACAAAGTGGCCTCCACGAGGAGTATTGATATTTGCGACAAATTTAGTCATGGCATCTGCTTTACCATCGCCGTCTTTATCTACCAATCGATAAATTTTGCCATTATCTTTTCCGAGCCCAAGACCAGCGTTGTCATCGCAAAGTGCATAAAGAGCTCCGCCTGGCTCTGCAATTACAGAAACTGGACTATTGACTTCAGGGGCCGTAGCAAAAACAGTTAAACTGTGGTCTTTAAATTTAGCTAAAGGGCGAAATGGTTTTTCAGGTCCTGTATGTTTGAGGGTTATTTCTTGAGAATAGAGAGAAGCGAGAAGTCCACAAGATAGAGCTACAGTTAGAAGTTTCTTCATTATTTTTTCGCCTCTACTAGTTCTTTAATGCGGATGTTTTTCCAAGCGACTTTGTAGGGGCCCCCGCTTTTTATGCCATGGCACTGTAGAGCGATAAAGCCTTTGCTGTTTGTTGCATGTCGTTCATTTGGTATAATGGTTTCTTGGACGAACTGGCCATTTATCCATGTTTTAATGTTTTTGCCAATCGCGACACAACGAACTTTGTTCCAAGTTGCTTTTTTCATGTAGGAGTTAGTTTCGCGTTCTTTAGGAGTGATCCAGCCTTTCCAACCTTGTCCAAAAATAAAACCAGAGCGAGTTTTATCTCCTTTAGTGGCAAGTTCTATTTGAGGTCCGTATACAGCACCGAACTTTTGTTTCCCTTTTGCTTCTTTACAGGCTGAGCGAATTTGAACTCCGGAGTTAAGTTCAGAATCAATAATATTTATTTCAAATTCTAGTTCAAAATCGCTAAAGTCTTTATCGTAAACAAGAAATGTCGTACCTTTGTCAAGAATCATAGTTCCGACAATTGTCCCATCAATGACTTCAAAACTTCCGGATTTAGTCCTTTCATCCCAGCCATTTAAAGTCTTTCCATCAAATAATTTTTGCCATTCACTAGCAGAGCTGATGTTGAGCAGGGCAATTATAAGGATGTAACATATTTTTGATTTAATCATTTAGTTTTACTCTCATTTTTAATCATCTAAACTTGTGAGCAAACTTATTCTAAACACATAACAAAAATTAATTTTGAATTCAGTACGTTCTTAAAGTTCTATTTGGTTGTTACTCTTTTGCATTGTGACTTCCCTCAAAAAAAATGAAGACGATATAGTCAATTTACAAAAAATAATATTTTTTATCTAAAAGTCTGTCCAGAGTTTCTAAGTACCTCGGGTTTATATAGGAAAGAACGGAATTTTTTATTCTTATTTGGAGGCTTAGTAAAGAAGATGAAACTTATTGAAACGGATAATGGATTAGCAATAAAGTTCGGCTGTCAAAGCTGTGGGCAGTCTTTAGAACTTCTTGCGGAACCTCGCTTATTTGAATGCCCTGCATGTTCTCAAAGTTATAGACTTAGGGCTGATGGTGGTGAAATTACAGTAAAGGCCATCGGAGAGACAACGATAAAAGTAGAGCCGACTCATAAGATTTCAGATAAATCAAGTTCAGATGCCAAGCGAAAGCTTCGTCTTGATAACTCAGCAAAGGGGAATATTCGATCATCTCGACGCCGTCGAAAAAAGTCTTCATCCTTAAGTAAGGCTTGCTGATTATTACATAAATATTTAATTAAAAGTTACTTATGATTATTTTGTGCTATATTAGGTGCAGCGAAAATTTCTAATAACCTTTAATAGCTTTGCATCTAATGTACAAAAAAAGTCTTTCATCTCA
>JAJPOQ010000078.1 GCA_021232515.1 Lentisphaeraceae bacterium | reverse complement strand
ACATTAGATGCAAAGCTATTAAAGGTTATTAGAAATTTTCGCTGCACCTAATATAGCACAAAATAATCATAAGTAACTTTTAATTAAATATTTATGCAATAATCAGCAAGCCTTATCTAATCCAGTTTCTTTCAAGTGTTTTAGAAGACGACCAACGTTTTCATCTAGAGCTTTTATGCAACGAAGGTAGTCTTTTAAGTACTGTTGGTACTTCCAACGAGTGAGGTCTTTACCAGAAAGGTTCATCTTACGGAATTTTTCATTTCTAGGAACATAGTACTTGTCCCAAGCTTCTTTTTGTGCTTGAGTCATGCGAGCAAATTCACCAACAGTAGAACCGTCACGAGACTTAGTTTTCTCAGCAGAAGCTCTTATCTGTTCTATGGTACTTGTTGCTACAGGAGGTGTAACTTTTACGTCATACTGAAGGTTGATACACTTTTCGATTGTCATGTCTTGAAGTTTAAGACCTTTGTTACGACCTGAGTAATCATCAAAAAGATTTTTAGGTTCAGGGACATCGACATCATCTAAAAATTCAAAGTGACGTGGTGCTGGCATCCAAGTTCTGTGAGGAGCTTTTTGCCAACTACAAAGAAAGAATGGCTTACTTTTATCGCGCTTGTTCTTAAGCCAGTCAATTGTCATGTCGACAACTACGTCAGTACAGTAACCTTCTTTAGTAATGACCTTCTCACCGTTCAAATTGAAGTCTGGATTGTAGTATTTTCCTTGACCTGGCAATACTGCAGAAACGTCGAAGCCAGTTGGCGTTGTTCCCAAGTGCCACTTACCAAAAACAGCAGTTTCATAACCACCTTTTTGAAATGACTTTGGCATAGTCCACTGTTCACCGTTGAACTTTTGGCCATTGCTGCGGAAACCGTTAATCCAGCTGTGCTTACCAGTAAGTATCGCTGCTCGACTAGGACCACAGATAGAGTTACAAACGAAACTGTTTTCGAAGTAAACACCTTCAGCGGCTATTGAGTCAAGATTTGGAGTTATGCCATGCTTAGTAACAAACTCGTGAAGGCGGCCTCTGTGGGCTCCCAAAGTTTGAAGAGAATGGTCATCTGAAAATATAAATAGAATATTCGGTCTTTCTGTTTCAGCATAAGAACTGAATGAAAGGCAAAATAGAAGGACGAGTAGATTTTTTAACATTATTTTAAACTCACATTTTTTCATAACACTTAGCGAATAACTAAAGTTCATCGGGTATTACTCTGAAAGTTTAAATAATTTTGAATAAAAAATAATGCAGATTCGAGTTTAATCATGAATAAGATTTGAGTATGTGATTTTCACCAAACAAAAAAGCCCCGCTTGAGAGCGAGGCTTTTAAAAGAATTCTCAAGAAGAGTTTTTATATCTCTACTTCAGCAGGGTAGATCACCGCGCTGTTACGACCTTTTTGGCGAATAGGCAGTTCAACTTTACTTGCTTTCCAGCCTTTATGTCTGAGCTCACCAGAGTAAGGAGCTTCACCAGTGACATTTCCACTTAGTTCGTAAGAAGAAGGGTCAAAACCTTTATCGACACTTACAGTTTCACCTTCAGTTGAGTTGACTATCGCTTCAACAGAAAAGTGTTTGTCGAGAACTTTCTTACAACCTTCGTGTACCTGACGGACAGCAGCGCCTATTTGCGCATCTTCAAAAGCCGAGATGTCTTCTTTAAGGAAATCTATAAGTCTTCCTTCGCGTTGTAGAAGAGCCAGAGTGTACACCGCATCTTCGCCATCGGAAGGCTTGTTTAATTCTTCTTTAGCATCTTTCACTTCAGCAGAGAGAGACTCAATCTTTTTAGTTGAATCAGTCAATTCACTACTAAGTTTGTCCGCTTGCTCTTTTGCAGCTTTTAGGTCTGCTTCAGAAGCGAAAGAACCCGAGTTAGCTTGTTGCCAAAGTGCAGCTTTGTCCTTATTGAAAAGGATACCGAAAAATGCCGAAAAAGCACTACCTAGACTCATTCGCTACCTTTACTTAAGAAGGTCAGAACAACCAACTAGAACGTCTCTAAGAACTTCTACTGGCGCTTGCTCTGCACTAAATTTTGAAATCTTTTCAGCTGGGTAATACTCGAGAACCTTAGCTGTTTTTTCATGGTACTCTTGAAGACGTTTAGTTACGATCGCTCTATCGCCATCGTCATTTCTACCTTCGATTTTACCACGACGACCTATACGTCTGTAAAGCTCTTCTTCATCTTCGATTGTTAAAACTATGATGTGCTCAACGTCAACATATTCTTCGATAAGCTTAGCTTGGTTTGCAGTACGTGGCAGACCATCAAGAAGAAGTAATTGCTTGCTAGGGTCGAACTTGTTTGTGTCGATAAGACCGTTCAGGTATCTCCAGCAAATCTCGATAGTTACGTCGTCTGGAACTAGTTTACCTTCATTCGCGTAAGAGTAGAAAAGTTGTCCACTTTTGCTTTCTGGTGGAAGACCACGGAAGATGTCGCCAGATGAAAGGTGAAAGTGACCACCAGCGGTACAAAGCATTGCACCAATAGTACCTTTACCGGCTCCAGGAGGGCCAAACATGAGAACTGCTTTAGGTTTATTTGCTGACATAATTATGTTCCATATTAGCTTGTTAAATTTTTAACACGGTATCTGATTTCGGACAATCTTCAAATAAGTTTTGTGAAAATAAGTTGAATTATGACTTTAGTCTCTTATCACAGTGGGTATATTCACCAAAAATTATTTCGGGAAAGACAATTTTGGTCATCTTTTATAACCTTGTTTTGTTAATATTGGTCGTTGTCTACACACCGATTCATTTGATAAAGCTTTGCTTTTCAGCGAAATATAGAAAAAGCACTCTGGCTCGAATTGGTTTCCAGACTATTCCAAAATTCTCTAAAGATGAAGAAGTCTTTTGGATTCATTCTGTCTCAGTAGGGGAGACTCAAGTTGCTAAGACTCTGGTGCAAGAAATTCTCGAAAGATCTCCTCAAGCAAAAATAGTTATTTCAACTATTACAGAAACCGGGCAAGCAGTTGCGAAAAAGATTCCTCGGGTAGCTGCCACCTTTTATTATCCCTTAGATTTCTCATGGTTGGCGAGCTCTATGTTGCGCCGTTTAAAACCCAAGTCGGTATTTATAGTAGAAACAGACCTGTGGTTTAATTTATTGAATGGCTGTAAAAAAAGGCAGATTCCTTTGTTTTTAGTCAATGGCAAGATCTCTAAGACAACTTTAAAGAGATATAAGCAGTTCCCTAAATTAGCCAAACGCTTATTGGACCCATTCCATCACTTTTTTGTTCAGAGTGAAACATACTATGAAAGGTTCCTTGAATCGGGTATTGAGAAGTCGCGCCTTTCTATAGCTGGGAATGTAAAGCTAGACTGTGTTGTTGAGCAGCTTTCAGAGGATGAGAAATTAGTAGTTTGTCAAGAATACGGTATAAATACAGATCAACCTAGCATAGTTATTGGTAGTACTCATGCAGGAGAGGAAGAGCTCTCGATTAAGGTTTATAAGAACTTACAGAAAGACTACCCAGCGCTACAGTTTATTTTGGTTCCCAGACATCCAGAAAGGTTTGCTGGTGTAGCGGATCTTTTGAAGAGTGAAGATGTGAATTTTTCGCAAGCATCCAAAGGTTGTGAACTAGATAAGAACTATGTCTTAGTGGACAAGATGGGAGCTCTCATGAAGTTATATGCCGTTTCAGATATCGCCGTTGTTGCGGGTTCATTTACTCCTCATATCGGTGGTCATAACATTTTTGAACCAAGTTTTTACGGCAAGCCTTTTATTTATGGTCCATGGATCTACAAACAACCGGGTTTCCACCAGATGAATCTAGAGTTCGAGGCTGGTGTTCAATGTTCACCAGAAGACCTAGAAATGAATTTAAGAAAATTATTAGATAATAAAAAGCTTTGTGAAGACTATGGCTCTCGTGGATTGAAGGCCTTGGACGTTTCTAAGGGAGCGACCAAAAAGATAGTTGATGAAGTTTTTGAAGAGTTAAAAAATGGATAGCAGAACTTCAGCTCAAGCAAACAGTTACTTGTCGGTAGTCGCAGATAAGATTTATGAGGTGTTGGACAATCAAACACCACTTGATAATCAACTAAGACAGTTTTTTCGTGAGAATAAAAAGTACGGTTCACGTGATAGGCGTTTTATCAAAGAAACACTTTACGCTTTCTTTCGTTGGTACGGATGGGTGAAAGACGAGTTTCCAAATATTGTGGAAGCTGCTGTAGATTCACCAGAGTTTTGTACGGCCATCTTAAATTGCCTTTCTTGGCAGGGAATCTTTGAGGACCATAAAGTTGTTCAGTATTTGTCAGAAAGATATAGTTTTGTAGCGGTACCGAAAAAAGATTTAAAAGAGCTTTCTCCAGAGTGGATTTGGGATGAATTACCAGAAGATCTAAAAGACTCAGATGAGTTTAAGGAAATACTTCAAACTCGTCCACCTATTTGGATACGACTGCAAGGTAAGCAAGAAAAACAGGTCTTAGCCGAATTGTCAGCTCAAGAAGCACAAGAAAGTCGTTCAGAAGAGCTGTCTAAAGCAGTGCAGTTAAGCAATGAACGCCTAAATCTTACTCAGTTTAGAACTTATCTAAATGGCGGTTTTGAGATTCAAGATCTTGCCAGTCAATGTTTAGGTGAGATATGTGCACCACAACCTAGTGAAAACTGGTGGGACGTTTGTGCCGGTGGCGGTGGAAAGACTATGCAACTTGCCGATAAGCTTCAACAGAAGGGGAGAGTCCTTGCTAGTGATATTCGCGACTGGAAACTTCAAGAAGTTAGAAAGAGAGCAACGCGTGGGAAGTTTCATAATATCCAGACTTCTAGTTTAGAAGACGCTCGCTTAGAAAAATTTGATGGTGTGTTGATAGATGCACCTTGCTCTTGCACAGGAGTGTGGCGTCGAAATCCAGAACTTCGTTGGACTACTGACTACGATTCCGTTGAGAAGATAAGTGAAGTTCAAAAGCAAATACTTTCCGAATCATGTGATTCAGTCAAAGTCGGCGGCAAGCTTGTATATGCTACCTGCAGTTTGACTCAAACTGAAAACGAACAAGTCGTTTCTTGGTTCTTAGAAAACTATCCAGAGTTTGAATTGGCTAAGACAGAGCATCCTTTGACTAAAGAAATGACAGATGGCCAACTCCGCATAGACTTCACGATGGCAGACACAGATGCCATGTTTGCAGCTGTTTTTAGAAGGGCTAAGTAGCTCTTCAAGTTTATGTCATAGACGGATTTAACCACGAAGTAAAGAAGTCTTAGAAGGGCAAGGCTTTAATCTTTTTAGAAAAGTCTTAGTACTTATATAGTTAGAAATCCCGTACAGCTTTGCTCGTTTATTTGTGTGCCCCAATGACGTTAATTTATCTATAGGTCTGTTATATAGAAATAGGTGATTTCTTAGGTGTATTTTGATTGTTTCTGCAGATTGTTGGAGTTAAGCACGGATAGTTCTTCTTGTTTGGCATTTGTCCTGGGAGCATCGGCGTCTCGCCGGTTTTATATTTTGTAGCTTATGAACAAATATAAATAGACGTTTTACCGTCGAGCCACTAGGGTTCCCGGTAAGGTCTTACAGCGAAACTTTTTACCTCACACGTTGTGGCTTATACCCTACAAAAGAGTGTCCGTTCCTACCTTTGGAGATCAATTCAGAATTATTCTTCGATTATAAGGGATTGCGAATTTTCACTTGCTGTGAAGATTGTCAGAAATTCCCCCGATCATACGATTATAAAGTTGAGCGAGAAGAACCAAATACCACTTATGCAGTGAGTAGTTGTTGGGTTTATTATGTGTTATAAAAGTTTCATTTGTTTATGTATTTAAGCTTTTTTGTGCAAGTTGTTTATGTTTTATAATTAACATGGAATTTAAAACCATTACCTTGCTAAATCTTGCTTGTTTATGTAATTTGCTGACATTCAAAGGGCACATTCAAAGCCTAGAATATGTATTTATTACTAAGGGCAGTTATGAAATAATTAAGACTATTGTCTTTTCTGTTAACATTCGCATGCTTATATCCGTTGAGGGGCAATTCTCTTGGTCGGGGGGTAATAGCAAACCTTAATATTTAAGTTGAAAAGCAGTCAGCAGTACATGAAACACAATATGATACAATTTGGAAAAAAGGATTTAGTAGATCGTGATACTACAGACTGGATGGAAGTATATGTATTTGAAGAACCTGAGGAGTAATGAGATGAAATTAAGAAAGTATTTTTTGCTATTTGTCGTTTTACTGTTTTCTTCTTGCAGTAAAGAAATGAGTCCAAAAGAAATAGTTGTTACTAATGGATCTTCTTTGTTCGTTTCTGATATCATAGAATTCGAAAATTTGAAAATTAATTCTGAAGGACCAAATCAATCGTTTAACAGTTCTGTAATTGATGTAGTTATCAAATGGTACTCTCCCAAAAACATTGAAGACTTAGACGAAACCTTTAAAAAAAAAGCACTATCTAGGAACGAAAAAAAACATTTTTTAGATTCTGTAAAGTCGCGTCATAAGTCCGAATATATCTTGATTGTTTCACAGTTAGATTACCAATATAAAAACCAGAGACAATCTTTTGTGAAAATATATAAGTATATCAATGAACGCGCAGTTGAATCTAAAGTGATTAGTATTTCTCGTGAAGAGAATACTATAATTTATAAGGACGAAATTGATGTTTATGGCCTTAAGAACATTTTCTGGAAGATGGAGCCGTATGCTTTGGATTTTCTTTTCGGATTTGATCAAAGAATTTTAAAGGATCAAGAAGAGAAGGTAAAGAAAGATCTGTTGAATCTAAAATCTAGGTTATCAAACAATAGTAGTTCTGTAAATATCACAGAGTATTATGAGTTGGAGAATAGCTTAAAGTATTCGGTAGATGAAAGTGAAAATAATTTATATAAAGTTTTATTTGTACAACCGAAAGATTCTGTAAGGTCGAAAGCTTTATCAGAACACCAAAAGCTTGAAATTAAGGAGCGCTTCCCAGAGTTAAATGATAAAGAGTTGAAGAAACTAGAAGAGTTTTTGTCAAAATCCTTAGTCATTGAATCAGTTAAAGTTATTCAGCAAAGTATTAAGTTAGACACTAAAGAAGGAATTAAAGTAGTCCGGGATATCATTGCATTGGGCTTCAAGGAATAATTTTATGAAATTATTTTTAGGAATAGTATTTTTATGTTTTGTACTGAATGGACAAAATGATTTCAGCAAAAGTTCAAATTGGATAGTTTCACAGCAAAGCAAAGATGGTAGTTGGGGTGACTATAATAAAGATATAACAACCGCCATAGTTATTAGTACTTTAGTTCACACAAAGCAAAGTTCCGCGTCTGTAAATAAAGGTATCTCATATCTTGAAATAGCTCTGAAGCGCAGAAAAAGCTTATATATGTTTGGTTATGGTGATGCTATCATGCTTGAAGCATTATTTGAGATTAGTAAATATCATAAGTCTAAAACATTTAGTGATGTTAGAGAGAAATTAATCACAAGAATACTTAAATCCATTGAGGTTGATGGAAGTATGAGTGAAGGCTTTAGGAGTAACGTTGAACCTTCTTTGCCAATAGCCTACTATTGCCTTAAGAGTGTATCACTAGCTAAACTTCCAAGTACTTATGATGATAATGACAAGCTTAAGATAAAAAAAGCTGTAAATTTTTTACAAAACTATAAACTGACAGAAGGCATTTATAAATTTTCCAAACGTAAAACGACCGCATATCCAGTGTTTAGTGGTAGAACCTTAAATTCTATGATATTTGAATTAAATAGCTTCTATAACATTACTAGTTTTGATGAATATATGAAGTTTTTTCATAGCCCTGATACTTATTATCGTGGTGGCCCTATTGCTTTGAATAGATATGTAAACTCTCTATTATGGCGAAATAATCCTGATAAAGACTTTGCAGAGAAAGCATTTCTTACTCAGATTGTCAAAACGCAAAAAGCAGATGGGTCTTGCGACAGCTTTGGTAGTATGGAGCTTTTCGAGAAATTTGATAAAAACCTTATAACTACTTGTTATATGCTTAAGTCTTTAAATTCCCTGAATAGATTTAAATTTAAATGGTATGATCATAAATACCTTAAGAATAAGCTCAAGTAACTGGCGAAGTTGTGCCAGGGCGAAGTTGGGTCATTTTGTGCTAGATAAATAGTTGAGTCAAAACTTATATGCTTCAAAACCCCGAAAGTGTAAATTTATTATGTTTATAGAAAAATGGAAAAGCGAAATAAGGCTGAGTCGAGTCTTTCCAACAATTATTGGTAAGCAAATATTCCTAATTGCATTTGATGGAGATTATGGTTTTTTGAATCTGGATTGTGGTTCTCTTAGTATTATCTCAAGTCTAGGCTTTAAAGGAAACATTTCCTATGTTTCTTTTGGAGATAGTGTTTTTATTAAAGATCATTTAAATAGTTCAATTGTAAAAATAGATTTAAGATATCAAAGCCTTAATGAATCTTCCATTATCTCAGAGGGGTTTAAGTTCAGGCCCGCAGTACCACTTCTCTCAGGTTCAAGTGTCGAGCAATACATTGTTTTAGGAACAAATGATTTAGGTGTTTTTATAAAGTGTTTAGAGAACAATAATGAGCTTTGGTCTAAAGCTTATACTCTTGGCGGTGATAAAACGAAGATTTTAGATCTAGATGAAAATGTTTTTATTCTGTTTGATAGCAATAGAAATTTTGAAATAATAAAGAAAACGAATGGGGCGACTATGAGCCTGGTTGCTTTAGAAAGAATATCTAAAGTTATTCAGGTAGAAGCACATGATTCTAATATTTATATTTTGGATAAAAAACTTTTGCTGAAGTATTCAGATAATAATTGTGTAGAAATAGATATTGAAATAGAAAGGACTTTTAATAGCTTTTCACTTTTTGATTCAAAAGTTTACCTTTGTACTTGGGGGCAAGTAATCTCATACGATTTAGATGATAAGAAAGAAGTTTTTCGAACAGATATATGCATTGAGGGAGAGGATAATAATCAACAAATGCCTCCACTTGTAACTGATAAACACATAATAATAGGTAGCAATAATCGTTATCTTTGGATTTTGGATAAGTTTACGGGAGAAGTCCTCGATAAGGTTGAACATAATGACTTTGTCTATAATGCTTTAGCCTATGAAGATGATATTATCAGTTTTTGTTTGGATGGAACCGTTGCAAGATATAAGATTAATTAAAAAAGAAGCCATTATGAAAAGGGCCGGATACAGTTCCTTGTTTTATATCTTCTTTCTCTAGTCTATCATGTCTTGTATTAATAGGCCTGAGCTTTTGTTATTCTCACCAAGGCACAAAGCCACCAAGAAGAGCTTTGAGCAAGGATGATAAGAAGTGAGACAAATAATAGTCCTCAACTATTTACCTAGCTCACGATGTTTAATTTTCTTACTCTTACAAACTCCTTACAACTGCCGCGCTCTATTCTTTATAAGCCGACATAACTTGTTAACAGAGACAGTTGTTTTTGTCTCAAGGTGAGTCAAGGTTAACATTAAGGTCAAAGGAGCAGTATCATGAATACTAAGAAACTTACAATCTTCACAGCGGCGCTTTTCATGTCGTTTTTTATCTATGCAGATCAAGTTCGTTTACAAATGGTGACCCCAACCCCGGTTCTTGAGATAGGTAAAAAAACACCGATTTATGTTAAGGTTTCTCTTACAGGGTTTGAGATGAAGAAAACCACAAGGGCGCCAGTAAATGTTTCAATTGTTTTAGATAAGTCGGGTTCGATGAGTGGCGATAAGCTTGAGAAAGCTAAGTTGGCTGCGATAGAGGCTGTTAAGAGATTACAGAAAAATGACATTATCTCAATTGTTGCTTATGATAGTGGCGTTCGCGTCTTAGTTCCTGCCACAAAAATTAGCGACCCGGGTCAAGTTATTTCGGCAATTCAGGAGTTGAAAGCCAGTGGTGGGACAGCTCTGTTTGCTGGTGTCAGTAAAGGGGCTGCAGAGATACGGAAGTTTCTTGCAAAAGAAGCGGTTAGTCGAGTTATTTTGCTATCTGATGGTCAAGCAAATGAAGGACCAAAAACGCCAGCAGAATTGGGCGAACTGGGTATGTCTCTAATCAAAGAGGGTATTTCTGTTAGCACTATCGGACTTGGTAGTGGGTACAATGAAGATCTCATGTCACGTTTAGCTTCAAAAAGTGACGGCAACCATCTTTTTGCAGAAACTCCTGAAAAGTTAATTTCCGCTTTCAATAATGAATTTGGCGATGTGTTATCAGTAATTGCTCAAGAGGTCGTTTGTAAAATCACCTGCCCAGCTGGAATACGACCTATAAGAATTCTTGGTCGCGATGCGGATATAAGAGGTCAGCAAGTAACAGTGCAGATGAATCAACTTTATAGTAACCAAGAAAAGTTTATTATGCTGGAAGTTGAGGTGCCCGCAGGAAGTAGTTTAACAACGCAAAAAATAGCTAGTTGTGAGCTGAGTTATGCTAATATGGAAACAAATGTTACAGACCGTTTGAGTAGTGAGTTGTCGATTCGTTTTTCAAATGACCAAAAACAAGTCGCCGAAGCGATTAATAAAAAAGCGATGATCGCCAGTGTTACTTTGGAAGCTACTTTGAGAAATGAAGAAGCCATGGCGTTAAGAGACCAAGGTAAAGTTAAGGAAGCTCAGCAAGTTTTGTTAATGAATTGTAACATCATCAATAAAAAATTAATGTTGTGCCCATCGCCTGAACTGAAATCGCAATGGAATGCAAACAAAAATGACTTGGATAACATTGCTGATTCTTCAAAGTATCTTATCCAAAGAAAGAAAATGAAAGAGCAAAATCGGGCTAATATATACAATCAGAAAGAGCCACAGGCTTACAAGGACTTGAAACAAGAGAAACCGCAAGAAATACAAGCTGACTATCTTCAGAAAAAATAACCAGAGTGCCGGCTCTTAAGCCGGCTGATATATATGAAAGCTAAACTACTAATTATATTTTCACTGATCATCATCATCCCAACAGTCACTATCATTTGTTTGGGCGTGAACCTGACGCGCAGTGAAAGTAACTTAGTTAAAGAGAAGTTTCGTGAGCTTCTAACTGAAAAACTATATGACGTTGAAAAAGATTTAGCCAAAATTCTTGAAGATCGAGAACGAGTTTTGTTGCCTGTTACCGATATTCAGTCAGTTGATATTAGCACGCTTCGATATATCAGTTCTCAAAATGCTTTGATCAATCAGATTTTCATTCTTAATCCTAAAAGAGAGTTGGTTTATCCAGCTATGAAGACTAATGGGTTGACCTATACCGAAAAGTCTTTTCATAAAAGAACCAGCGATATATGGGAAAGCGGCGAAAAGTTTTACCGACCAGATGAAGCTATCCCTCAGAATCAAGTTTTTAAGAAAGAGTCAACTGAAAAGCCGGGGCAGGTTATCCAACAGCAGGAACAGGTCGAGCAGCAACAAAACTATTTATATGGTAGCGCCAAAAACAGTTATCTAACAAACTTAACTAGTTCTACAAGTGTGAAGCCTGAATCTGGTTGGTACACTTGGTATCGCGGACAAGGTCTAAACTTTATATTGTGGAAGCGAAATGAAAGTGACCTCATTGTTGGACTTGAGTTGAACCGAGCACGACTTATTTCTGACATTATTGCAGCCTTGCCAGACAGTACTAACCCTAAAGAGCTTATCGTTTTAAAGAATGCCTCAAGTGAACTATACAGGTGGGGGCAATATAGCCTAAGTGAAGATGAGGTTCCGAAAGCTCAAATAAGTCTGAATGTTCCTCTGCAGTCTTGGCAACTTTGCTACTTCACATCAGACGCAGTCTTCACTGGTAATTATAGTAAATCTCTTATGTTTAATTATGCCTTCGGAGGAATAATTCTAATCATTCTTTAAATAGGCTTGTGCGTTTACTTTTTTCGAGAGAATAACCGTCAACTACGAGAATCCTCTCAGCGAGTTAATTTTGTAAACCAAGTATCTCACGAGCTCAAATCTCCATTGACAAATATTCGTCTCTACTCAGAACTATTGAGAAAAAGGCTCGATCCAGAAGATACTAAAGCGGAGAACCAGTTAGGTGTTGTTGTTAGTGAATCTCAAAGACTTAGTCGGTTGATTACGAATGTTTTATCTTTTGCTCAGCAAGATAAAAACAAGCTTAAACTGAATATGACAAAAATTCATATAGATAAAACAGTTGATCATGTACTCGATCACTTCAAACCATTATTAGCGACGAAAGAAATATCTTTTGAAGTAGAGAGTAGTGCTCCATTGCCGATTCTGGCGGATGTAGATGCTATTGGTCAAATACTCGGCAACTTGTTGAGTAATGTTGAAAAGTATGTTCAAGAAAAAGGTCATGTCTCAATTGTTAGCTCACAAGATTCAGAATGGACCATCGTTCTAGTCTCTGATAATGGTCCGGGAATTCCGAATAGTCAGCATAAGAAAATATTCGATGCCTTCCATCGCTTGTCTAATAAACTCTCAGACGGCATCTCCGGAACGGGCATTGGTTTATCAATTTCTCGAGATTTAGCGAGAATGCATGGTGGCGACTTAACTATAGTCGAATCGACAGAAGGGGCTTCTTTTAAGTTAGTCCTACCAACAAAGGGAATTCAAAAATGAAAGTGTTAGTGGCAGATGACGACAAGTTAACTCGTGAAGGCTTGGCAGAGATACTCGAAGATGAAGGCTATGAGGTTATACAGGCTGCCAATGGTAGTATCGCAGTCTCGATGTTTAAGGACGAAAATCCTGATTTTATCTGTCTGGATATTATGATGCCGGAGTGCAATGGTTATGACGCATGTAAGCAAATTCGCGAAAAGTGTGCGGTCACACCAATTATCTTTCTCAGCGCTAAATCAGAAGAAGTGGATAAAGTTATTGGTCTAAATTTAGGTGCCGATGATTATATCGTGAAGCCTTTTGGAATAGATGAAGTCGTCGCTAGAATTCGAGCCGTGACTCGGCGTTGTATACAGAATGAAAAAGATGTGAATACTAGCTTTAGCATGCTCGATCTCATGGTATCTCCAGAGTCTTTAACGGTTAAAAGAGGCGAGGAGCTTAAGGAAATAAATTTACTTGATCTAAAAATTCTCCGCTTTCTATACTCAAATAAAAACCGTGTACTCAGTCGAGATCAAATCTTCAAAGAGTGTTGGAATATAAATAGCTGTGGCAATACACGAGCTCTGGACCAAAAAATATCCCAATTGCGCAAGATTGTGGAAGTAGACTCACAGAACCCAAAGATAATAAAAACAGTTCATGGAGCTGGATATGCCTTTCAAGAAGTGTGATTAGCCTTCAGTATTTTTCCTGTGAGCATCGGGACTAAAACCTTCGACAAAATTCAACTGTAAATTTCTATTAGTAAGTTATCAAAAGAATAAAAATTCCATAAGGTCTTATCAGAGCTTTTTTTCACATAGCCTGGAGACGCTTGTGGTCCCAGCTAAGAAGTTTGTTAAATCTAGCGATAAGGCCTTTAGAGTGTTGAAATAGCGTAACTCTTGCTTCTTTGTGATAGTGGGGTTTTGCTGTAATCTCGAGGGGATTATTAGCAATACTAGTTAAGAGCCACGAATTCATTTACCTCGGCCATTGATTAACGCTCAAGTTCCATTATTATCGTCTGCAAAATAATGAAATTTTATTAGACGAGTTTATAAGATGAGTACTTACTTTGGCAAAATGATGCGCGGCTTCCCTGAGTGGCTTCCAAGCGCTAAGCGTCAAGAACTAGCAGTTCTTAAGACTATTTCCTCTATTTATGAAAGTTATGGATACACCCCGATCGAAACGGCTGCTGTAGAAAAGACTAAGAGTTTGGCGACAACTGGTGATGTTAGTAAAGAGATCTTTGGAATTCATCGTCTTGCAGGTGAGGGTGGAGAACAGCGTAAAGCTGAGTTTGGTCTTCACTTTGATTTAACTCTGCCATTTGCACGTTACACAGCTGAAAATGCAGGTCAGCTCCAGTTTCCTTTTAAACGTTACCAGATTCAAAAAGTATGGCGTGGAGAAAGACCTCAACAAGGTCGTTACCGCGAATTTTATCAGTCAGATATAGACATAGTTGGCGATGGTGATCTTCCGGCTCATTTTGAAGCTGAAGTCGTAGAAGTCGTTTACTCGATCTTTACGAAGTTAAATGTCGGTGACTTTACAGTCCGTATCAATAACAGAAAGCTTCTTGAAGGTTACTACAGAGACCTTGGTATAGAAGACATGGGGCAGACTCTTATCGCCATCGATAAGATTGACAAAGAAGGTAGCGAGCGTGTTATAGAGATGCTTTTAGAGAATGGTTTAAGCCAAGAACAAGCTGAAGCTTGTGTTGAGCTAGCAGCGAAGAAGTTCACCATCTCAGAAGGTCTTAAGTTTGTTGCTGAACTTGAAGCTAAAAATGAAGTCCTTGAAGAAGCGAAAGTCGAGTTGACTGAGATATTTAATAACTTAAGCCACCTTCCTGAAGGCGCTGTTATCTTTGACCTCTCTATCGCCCGCGGTTTGGACTACTATACTGGTTCAGTTTATGAATGTACTCTCAAAGGTCTCGAGCACTGCGGTTCAGTTTGTTCTGGCGGTCGTTACGACAACTTGGCTGGCAAATTCACCAAGAGGAGTTTACCAGGAGTTGGTTTATCTATAGGTATAACGCGTTTGTTGTATCTTTTATTTGAAAATGATAGACTGCCACTTTTGGCACCAACACCAACTCAAGCAGTGGTTATTCTTTTTGATGAATCTCAAAGACCAGCGGCAAATAAAG
Organism: Lentisphaeraceae bacterium; assembly: GCA_021232515.1. Lineage (GTDB taxonomy): Bacteria > Verrucomicrobiota > Lentisphaeria > Lentisphaerales > Lentisphaeraceae > JAKVBD01. The sequence continues at coordinate 13,842 of JAJPOQ010000078.1, read as the reverse complement.
TTGCTGCGGAATTAAGAGATGCCGGTATAAATACAGAAGTTTCTCATCAAGCTAGAAAGTTTGGTAAGCAAATACAGCATGCAGAAAAGCGTGGTGCCCGTTTCATCATCATTCCAGAAGAAGATGGCTCGTGTTCTGCGAAGGATTTGCAAACTGGCGAGCAGGAAAGTTTGTGTGTCGAAAAGTTAGTTTCGCTTTTAAAGGATTAATTTTTCAAATAGAAACAAAACGTAAATGCCTTGTATAAGAGGGGCTTGTGAAAAACATCCTGTTTTTTTTATAAGTTTTGTTTCAAATCGTGAATATTTCATTATATTCTTGCGGTTTTTTAAAATTTATAGCAGAGGAGTACGCATGCAGAATATTATGGCAGCTTTGGTCGTTATTGGCCTATCATTCGTATTCATCGGTATACGTGTACTTCTCGGCAAAGATAAAAGTTTTCGCGGCAGTTGCGGTAGCATGAATGTTACCGGTGACACAGGCGAGGAGTCATGTTCAATATGCGGACGCAAATCTGGGGAAGCATGTGGAAATGAGGACGACGCTATGAAAGCCGCAATTAAAGCAGAAGCTAAGTAAATTAGCAAAGTTTGATATTTTTTTGCAACAGGTTGTTAAAAAAATAACAGCTCATAACCTAAAAGTGATATAGTCAGATGGCAACATACACATTAAAGAAAGGGTATGACCTTAGAATAGTAGGAGCACCAGAGTCTACTATCGAGGATGCACCCAGCCCAGAAAGTGTAGCGTTGGACCCCCGTGATTTTCATGGGATACGCCCAAAGCTTTCTGTGAAAGTAGGAGATAAGGTTAAGTCCGGATCACCTATTTTCTTTTCCAAAGACTGTGAAGACTTGAAGTTTACCAGCCCTATCAGTGGTGAAGTCGTTGAGATTCGCCGTGGTGATAGACGTGCTCTTCAAGAAATAGTTGTTAAGGCCGATGGAAGTGATGCTCATGAAGAGTTCGCGACAATCAGCAGTGATGACCTCCTCCAAACTCCAAGAGAGACTATTCTAAATAATCTTCTCAAGTCTGGATTGTTTGTTTCTTTCAACCAAAGACCTTTTGCTATAGTTCCTGATCCGTCAGTAGCTCCAAGAGATATATTTATCTCAGCATATTTTACAGGTCCATTAAGTGCAGACGTTAACTTGATTCTTAAAGGCAATGAAGCGGCTTTCCAAGCTGGTTTAAATGCTCTTTCGAAACTAACTGACGGCGATGTATACTTAAGCCATGAAGCTGGTAGATCTGACTTGTCCGATGCTATCACTAAAGCAGCGAACGTTAAGACAAATACTTTCAAAGGCCCACACCCAGCGGGTAATGTTGGTATACAGATCCACCACATCAAGCCAGTTAAGAAAGGCGATGTTGTTTGGACTATCGATCCGCAAGCTGTTATCAATATTGGTAAACTTTTCATTGAAGGTAAAGCTAACTACGAAAGAGTAGTTGCTGTAGCTGGCGAGTCAGCTCCTTCTAAGAAGCATGTTAAAACTATTGCTTGTGCTCCAGTGAAAACTGTTGCTGGTGAGCAAATAAACGAAGCTGCTCGTTGTATAAGCGGCGATGTTCTTAGCGGAATTCAAAAATCTGCTAATGGTTATACAGCTTGGAACTCTTGTCAATTGACGCTTATCCCTGAGATCAATAAGAAAGAATTCATGGGATGGGTACTACCAAATCCAAATGTCGAAAGTTTCTCAAGAACTTTCTGGTCTTGGTTATCACCTAAGAAGAAATACTCTCACAACACTGGTTACCACGGTGGCGAAAGAGCATTTGTTGCAACAGGTGAGTATGAATCGGTAGTTCCAATGGATATTTTCCCGGTACATTTGATCAAGTGTATCATGTATGGCGATATTGAAGCAATGGAAGGTTTAGGGATCCTTGAAGTGGCTCCTGAAGATTTTGCTCTTTGTGACTTTATCTGCGTGTCCAAAATTGAAACTCAGACAATTCTTCGCGATGGTCTAGAACTATATCGCAAGGAAGGATAATCAAGTGAAATTCTTAGACGATATAATCCACAATAAAATTAAGCCTCACTTTGATAAAGGTGGTAAACTTGAACAGTTTTACTATGCTTTCGAAGCCGGTGAGTCTTTCCACTTTGTAACTGACAAACGCACAGACACTGGCGCTCACGTTCGTGACCACGTCGACCTTAAGCGTATGATGGTTACAGTTATACTAGCACTTGTCCCTTGTTTCCTTATCGGTACTTGGAATGTTGGTGTTCAGCAGTTGAGTGCAGCAGGAGTTGCTAGCCCAGGTTTGGTTGAAAGTTTCATCCAAGGTCTTGGTAAAGTTCTTCCACTAATGCTGACTGTTTACGCTACTGGTGGTACAATTGAAGCAATATTTGCTTGTATCCGTAAACACGAAATCAACGAAGGTTTCCTAGTTTCAGGTTTCCTTATCACTTTAGTCATGCCTCCTACGCTTCCACTATGGCAAGCGGCTATGGGTACTGCTTTCGGTGTTTTCATCGGTAAAGAAGTATTTGGCGGTACAGGCATGAATATCCTTAACCCAGCTCTTACAGCTCGCGCATTCTGTTTCTTTGCTTTTGCACAGCAGATGTCGGGTGATAAAGTTTGGGTCGCTCCAAATGAAAACCTCGTTCTAAACGGGGTTCAACTTGGCGAAAGCAAAGCTCTACTTATGCACGAAGCTGTTTCTATGGCAACACCTCTTGGTAATGCTGCAAAAACTGGCGCAGAAAACCTTCCTTCAACTATGGAGATGTTCTTGGGGACAATTCCGGGTTCGATAGGTGAAACCTCAGTCCTTGCATGTTTGATCGGTGCAGCCATCCTCATCATCTCTGGTGTTGGTAGCTACAGAACAATGCTTGGTACAATCATTGGTGGTGCAGCTGTAACAATCCTTTTCAACGTTCTTTTCGATAAAGGAACTGTTGAGGCTCCGATCCTAGGAGTTAACTGGATTCAGCACCTATTCTTAGGTGGTTTTGCATTTGGTCTCGTTTTCATGTGTACTGACCCAGTTTCATCTGCGGCAACTAATACAGGTAAATGGATATTTGGTATTTTGACCGGCATACTCGCTATGACTATCCGCTGCGTTAACCCAGCTTATCCAGAAGGTATGATGCTGGCGGTTCTCTTTATGAATGTATTTGCTCCGTTAATCGACCACTATGTCGTAGGTGCAAGTGTTAAGAGGAGACTAGCTCGTGGATAAAAATAGTTCAGTATACACATTTGGTTTTGCTGCTATCGTAACAATCGTTGCAGCACTACTACTAGGTTTCGCAGCTACATCTCTTAAGCCTTTACAGGACATAAATGCAGATGTAGACCAGAAATCAAAAACACTTTTAGCTCTTGGCCTTTTTGAAGAAGGTATGCCAGCAGCTGATGTTCAAGCATTCTTCACAGCTGAAGGCAAGGACGGACAATTCGTTGTTAAGTTCGCTGTCAATCACCAAGGTGAGCCAGTTGAAGCTGGAGAGAAGGAACTTAAAGTTCTTGAACTTGAGCCTCAGGTAAAGAATGTTGCGGAAGCGGATCGTAAGTATCCAATCTTCGCATTCTACGATTCAAAAGAGAACTTTGAAGCTAAGAAAGCGACTCAGTTCGTAATACCTGTTTTCGGTTATGGTCTTTGGTCTAACTGTTACGGTGTTCTTGCTCTAGACTCTAAAGGTAAAACAGTTAATAACTTGGTTTACTACAAGCACGGTGAAACTCCTGGCCTTGGTGGAGAGATTGAGAAAGAGAAGTTCAGTAAATCTTTCGTAGGTAAGAAAGTTCATGATGAGAAAGGTGAAGTCGCTTTAACTACTCACAAGAGTCCAGTTGGTGATACACAGGTTCCGGCAATAAGTGGTGCAACATTTACCATGGACGGCGTAAACCTTATGCTTAAAACCTATCTTACGATCTACGGTAAGTACTTCGAAAAAAATAATCAGGGAGGTGGCAAATGACAGCCGAGCCTAAAGAGCCATTGTTCTCTAAGAAGAACATGAAGCTAATGAAGGACCCTCTCATTGATAACAATCCTGTTGCTGTACAGGTTTTGGGTATCTGTTCTGCACTAGCGGTAACAGCTCAGCTCAAACCGTCAGTTATCATGGCTGTTTCAGTGACTGTGGTGATCATGTTCTCAAACTTGATCATTTCAATGTTAAGAAACTTCATTCCTAACAGTATTCGAATCATTGTAGAACTAACTATCATCGCAACTTTGGTAATCTTAGTTGACCAGATCCTAAAAGCTTATGCCTTTGAAATGTCAAAGCAGCTTTCAGTTTTCGTCGGTTTGATTATTACCAACTGTATCGTCATGGGACGAGCCGAAGCATTTGCCATGGGTAATAAACCTTGGCCTTCTATGCTAGACGGTATTGGTAGTGGTTTTGGTTACGGTATCATCATCATTATCGTTGGTGCTATACGTGAGGTCACAGGTGCAGGTACAATTTGGGGTAAAGAAATAATCCCAGATTTCCTAATTAATCTAGGTTACGTAAATAACGGTCTTATGGTACTTCCTCCGGGAGCCTTCGTTATCATCGGTCTACTAGTTTGGCTGCAGCGAGAAATCACTAAAAAGTATGAGGCGCACTAGTCATGGACCTTTTTAATCTAGCAATCAAATCAATCTTTGTAGAGAACATGGTTCTCGCATTCTTCTTAGGTATGTGTTCTTATCTTGCCGTATCTAAGAAGGTTGAAACTGCTATAGGACTTGGTTTAGCTGTAACATTTGTTCAAACGATCACTGTTCCTGCTAACTGGGTTATCTATAACAAGTTTTTAAATCCAAATACAAACATATGGGCTACAGATGCAGCACCTGGTCCAGACCTAACGTTCTTAACGTTTATCTGTTTTATCGCGGTTATCGCGGCGATGGTACAGTTAGTTGAGATGGTCATCGAAAAAGTATCAGCAACACTTTACGCAGCTCTTGGTATCTTCTTACCATTGATCGCGGTAAACTGTGCGATTCTTGGTGGATCTTTATTCATGAAAGACCGCGAGTATACACTTAGCGAGTCTGTAGTGTTTGGTTTCTCTTCTGGTATTGGCTGGCTTCTAGCAATCGTTGCGATAGCTGCCATACGTGAAAAAATCCGTTATTCACATGTTCCAAATGGTCTTAGAGGACTTGGTATCACTTTTTTGATTACCGGTCTTATGGCTATGGCGTTTATGTGTTTTTCCGGCATAAAGCTGTAAGTGGGAGCCGAAAATATGTTAAATAACTTAATAGCTGCATCAAACTTCGAAACGGTTGCTTGGGGACTAGTAGTCTTCCTAGTTATCATTGTCGGTTTGATCGCAATCATCCAGTTCGCTGGGAGTAAACTGAAGCCGCAAGGTAACGTTAAGCTAACGATCAATGGCGAAGCTCCAATTGAAGTTAAACAAGGAGATACTCTTCTTGGTACTTTGATGGGACAAAAGATCCTCCTACCATCTGCTTGTGGTGGTGGTGGTACTTGTGCTATGTGTCGTTGTCACATCACTTCTGGTGGTGGAGATGTTCTACCAACTGAGAAAGGTCACCTTTCACTGAAAGAGCAGCGTGAACACGTTCGTCTTGCTTGTCAGGTAAAAGTTAAAGAAGACATGGAAATCGAAGTTGAACCTGAAATATTCTCAATCAAATCTTGGGAATGTACAGTTCGTTCAAATCACAACGTTGCGACATTCATTAAAGAATTCATCGTTGACCTTCCTGAAGGCGAGATCCTAGACTTTAAAGCTGGTGGTTACATTCAGATTGACATCCCAGCATACAAAGATCTTAAATACACTGACTTCGAGATCGAAGACCAGTACAGAAGCGACTGGGATCACTTCAAGATTTTTGATAACGTAGCAAATAACCCAGAGCCAGTATTCCGTGCTTACTCAATGGCGAATCACCCTGCAGAGGGTAATATGGTTTCATTGAACGTACGTATTGCTTCTCCACCTCCTGGAACAAACTTCCCTCCAGGTCTAGCGTCTTCTTACATCTTTAGTTTGAAGCCTGGTGATAAAGTAAATATCTCTGGACCATTCGGTGAGTTCTTCATGAAAGACACTGATCGCGAAGTTATGTTTATCGGTGGTGGTGCTGGTATGGCGCCAATGCGTTCTCACATCTTTGACCTTTATAAAACTAAGAGAAGTACTCGTAAAGGTACTTTCTGGTATGGTGCTCGTTCAAGAAAAGAAATGTTCTTTGACGAAGACTTTAAAGAGATAATGGATGAGTTCCCGAACTTTACATACCATGTTGCACTTTCAAATGCTCTTCCAGAAGATAACTGGAAAGTTAAAGACGACATCGACGCTGAAGGCGAAGGTTTCGTAGGATTTATCCATCAAGTTATTATGGATCAATACTTAAGTAAGCATGAAGCTCCAGAAGATATAGAATACTATCTTTGTGGACCTCCTATGATGATCAGTGCTGTCCAAGACATGCTCGATAACATGGGTGTCGAAAAAGACATGATTGACTTTGATGATTTTGGGCCCTAGTTCATAATCATATAGATCTTAAAAAGGCCAGCTCATTGAGCTGGCCTTTTTTGTATCTTAGTCAATCATCGAAAGTGATATACGCTTTCTCTTGCTGTCGACTTCCATGACAATGACCTCTACTTGTTGTTTGACTCTGACAACTTGAGAAGGGTCGCTAACAAAACCTTTTGTAAGTTTACTTATGTGGACCAATCCGTCTTGGTGAACACCTATGTCGACAAAGGCTCCGAAGTTGGTGACGTTAGTCACTATACCAGGAAGTTTCATCCCAGGGTAAAGGTCGTCGACCTTGTGAACCGACTCATCAAATGAGAATACTTTGAATTCACTTCTTGGGTCTCTTCCCGGTTTATCCAACTCGGCAAGTATGTCTTCAATAGTCTCTTTACCGGCAGTAGGACTGACAAAGTCTTCACTGACTATTTGCTGACGCTTATCTTTTGAGCTAAGCAGTTCTTCAATTGTACAGTTGAGCTTTTTAGCCATGCTTTTGACAATACCATAACTTTCCGGGTGGACGGCACTAGCATCGAGAGGATTTTTGCCATCAAGAATTCTAAGGAATCCAGCAGCTTGCTCAAAGACTTTTGCACCTAGCCTTGGAACTTTTAAGAGTTCTTGACGAGTTTTGAATGGGCCATTTTGTTGTCGGTAAGCAACCGTAGCTTCGGCTAATTTTGGGCCAAGTCCGGAAACGAAACTTAGAAGTTCAGCACTGGCATTATTTAAAGTAACTCCAACTGCATTCACACAGGAAATGACTTGATTGTCCAAACCTTTTTTTAATTGAGTTTGGTCAACGTCGTGTTGGTACTGACCAACGCCAATTGATTTCGCATCGATCTTAACTAGCTCTGCCAATGGATCTTGAAGTCTGCGGCCAATAGATACCGCGCCACGGACAGTTAAGTCTAAGTCTGGGAATTCTTTTCGGGCAGTTTCACTAGCAGAGTAAATTGAGGCGCCATTTTCATCAACCATAACAACCGTTAAGCCGGTATCCATATCTTTGATAAATTGTTCAGTTTCACGGCCTGCAGTTCCATTGCCAATAGCAATGACTTCAATTGAGTACTTATCAATCATACGGTGTATGTCTTTAGCGGCGGCATCAGCTTTATGAGCTTCTAGAACAAAAAGGTTTTTATACTCAAGTAAATTTCCTTTTTTATCTAAGGCAACAACTTTAGCGCCAGTTCGAAAACCTGGATCAAAAGCTAAAACACTTTTATCTCCAAGAGGAGCTGCCATAAGGAGTTCTTTTAAGTTTTTGACAAAGACATCTATAGCTTCATTATCTGCACGCTCTTTACTGGCGCTCAAAACTTCATTTTCTAAAGATGGCGAGAGCAGTCTCTTGTATGAGTCGGCTATTGCTTCTTTGACTTGCTTTGAGTGAAATGAGTATCCTTTTACATGAATCCTCTCTATAAGTCTTATCGCTCTGTCTTGGTCAGGTTTTGCTGAGACTCTAAGAAGTTTTTCATTGACTCCACGCATGATCGCTAAGAAACGGTGCGCTGGTATGCGCGAAAGCTTTTCACTATGGTCAAAGTAGTCACGGAACTTGTCAGCTTCATCTTTTTTAGTTTTTATGACTTTAGACTGAATGGTGGCATGTTCAAAATATTGGGTTCGGAGACCTTCGCGAACGCGGCTGTCTTCAGAGACTATCTCGGCAATTATGTCACGAGCACCGGCTAGAGCTTCATCGCGATTGTGAACTTCTTTGTCGCGATTTATATATTTTTTGAAATCAATGTGTGAACCAGTTTGAGCAAGTAGCTCTCTTGCTAGTGGCTCAAGACCTTTTTCTCTTGCAGAAGATGCCTTTGTCTTCTTTTTAGGTCTTAGAGGAAGGTAGATGTCTTCAAGCTTTGTCAGTTCTGTACATGCGTCAATTTTAAGTTTGAGTGCATCGGTCAAAAGTTCTCTTTCTTTGAGAGACTTTAAAATGGTTTCTTTGCGCTTATTAAACTCGGTATATTTTTCTTGAAGGCTACTTATTTCAGCAAGCTGAACTTCATCTAGATTACCAGTGACTTCTTTGCGGTAGCGAGCAATGAAGGGGATAGTAGCTCCATCAGCAAGAAGTTTGAGTACAGCAGCGACTTTTCCTTGAGGGATATTTAATTGATTCGAGATGTATGTCAGCATATTAGTCTAGTAGAGTTAGGGCTGCAAGGTAGGCTTGTTCTTGATATTTTTTAACACAACTTAAATCGTGTTCTGCTTTTTTCTGAAAGGCAGTGAGTTGAGTTCCGGCGATAAAACTTACTGGACAGTTTGCTGCTAGTTGTATGAGCCCTTCGAGTTTAAAAGACGCAGCACCTCCGGCAAATTTACCTTTTTCCATGCGTTTTTTTATGATGACTTTATCAAAATCTTCGAGTAGATCTTTTACTTGAGAGTGTATCTGTATTAATTCTTCAGAGTTATAGGAGTCACTTAGCTCAATCTTGTTGGGGAAATCAGCAATGCTTTGATCAACACAAGCGACGCCAATAATGGTGCTGCCTTTTATTTCTATTCCTAAAACTTTCATATTTTTCCTAAGTTTTTTTCTTTTTGTAATCTACCCGTAGCTATGAGTTATTCTGTAGCAGCTAGCTATATTTATCTGTGTTAAAATTTATGATAAACTATTGCATCTAGACTTTATATGCGATAATTGTTTATGATGTTGATTCAGGTCATCTAAGTGATGTGTTGTATAGGACTAAACTTCTAAAAATTAAAAGAGCGATTTATGAGAAAAGTAAGTTTAGCACTGATGGTATATGTGCTTTTTGTTCTTCCGGCTTTTGCAGAAAAAAGTGGGAAAGAAGCATATGAATTATCGTGTTTGAAATGTCATGGAGCAAATGGCGCAGGAGGTAAAGATCACCTTCAAGGGCCAAATATAACAATCCTCAAGAAAGACTATTTTATGGCTCAGTTTAAAGCCATACGTGACGGTGTCCGCAAAGGGCCAGGAACGGTTAATATGTTAAAAGTATTGGCAGAGTCTAAACTTTCAGAAAAAGAAATAATGGCAGCAGCAGATTATGCAGCTAAGCTTCCAGAAGCTCGTGCAAACCATAAGAAGTTTGGCGATGCGAAAAAAGGTAAAGCGAAGTATGTCGTTTGTTTACACTGTCATGGCGATAAAGCGCAAGGCTACACCAACCCAGCACTTCCAGCACCAAGACTTGTTGGTCAGTCTGACTTTTACATAGTAGATATGCTAAAAAGCTTTAAAGCAGGTCACCGTGGAAATGATACTCCTGGTGGAATGCAGATGAAAGCTATGTCCATGACATTGGCAACTGACGATGACATGAAAGATGTTGCGGCTTACATACGTTCATTTGAACCTAAGCCGGAAAAAGTCGATATTTCAAATCTTACTTTCAAAGTGTATCAAGGTAAGTGGTCAAAACTCCCAGACTTCTCAAAACTCAAAGCTGTTAAAGACGGTCAACTTCCAAAAGGTAAGTTTGATATAAAAGTGGCAGAGCTTAAAAACCACTTTGCAATGATCTTTGAAGGTGAATTGAATGTGCCAAAAGATGGCTCTTATAAATTCAGCCTCAGTTCAGATGATGGTTCAGCTCTGTTTATTGATGGCAAGCAAATCATTTTGAATGATGGAGTTCACCCTGCTAGTAAAGTAGTGAATAAGTCGATAAAGCTTAAAAAAGGTAAAGTGTCTATCAAGGCTCATTACTTCGAAGGAAGTGGCGGTGAAGAATTCAACGTTTGGTGGAATGGACCAAGAGTTAAAAATCGCGGTTTGTCGACAACTGGTGGAAAACAAAAGAAAGGTGGAAACGCACCGATTCTTGAAATTGATCCAAAAGATGGCGAAGCAATTGTTTTACGTAATTTTTTCGATAAAACATCGGCCAGAGGTATAGCTGTTGGTTACCCTGAGCAAACAAACATAACTTTCGATGCGGCAAACATGAATCTTGCTAGTATTTGGAAAGGTAAATTTGTTAATGCAGGTGCTATGTGGGATGGCCGTGGTACTAAAGTTATCTTCCCAACAAAAGATGAATCGGTTCAAGTTGGTAAAGATCTACAGTTTGCAAAATTAGCAAATGCTGAGAGCAATTGGCCTGCGGAATTGACTAGGAATGCAAATGAACGTCGTACTCACTCTATGCGTTTCAGAGGTTATAAACTAGACAAGAAACGTTACCCAACTTTCATGTACACTCTAGACGACATTTCATTTGAGGATTTCTTCAAACCAGTAGACAGCAACGGGACTGGCATTGTCCGTGAAATTCACTTAAGCTCAGCTGCGAATCCGAGTAACCTCTGGTTCAGAGTGTCTTTAGATACGATCAAGCAAGAAGGCGAGCTTTACAGCGTAAATAGTCAATTTAAGATCAAAGTGGCAGGAGCCGTTCTTCGACAGTTTGGCAATATCCAAGAATTGATGGTTCCAGTCAAGTTTGAAGACGGTAAGGCAACAGTGAAAGTGACTTACTTGTTTAACAAACCCGGCTTAGAAGGAGTAAAATAATGATTAAAAAACTAACTACACTTCTTTTAATCTTTTCGTTCTTTTCAGCGAATGCTGATCAGGAGTCTGACTACTATAAAATTACCGACATACCGATTCCTAAAGACATAGTTTTCGAAGTAACCTGTATCGAGACTTTACCTGGTAAAAGAATTGCCGCAGGTTCGCGTCGTGGCGATATCTATATAATTGAAAATGCCTACGACGACGATACAACGAATGATAAGTGGACCCTTTTTGCATCTGGCATACATGAACCACTTGGTCTTTCTTACTACAAAGATTGGTTGTGGTGTACACAGCGTCCTGAAGTCACCAAGATGAAAGATGCTGACGGCGATGGTCGTGCGGACATCTTTGAATGTGTAAGTGATGACTGGGGTGTAAATGGTAACTACCATGAGTATGCTTTCGGAACTAAGCACGATAAAGATGGCAACATCTGGATTGTTCTATGTTTGACCGGTTCTGGTGGTGCTTCTTCAGACTTCCGTGGTTGGTGTGTACGAGTCAATGAAAATGGCGATATGATCCCGACAACTTCTGGTATACGTTCTCCAGGCGGTATGGGTTTTAATCACCTTGGCGATGTATTTTACTCTGACAACCAAGGTCTTTGGAATGGTACAAGCTCAGTGAAGCATCTGAAACAAGGCTCTTTCCAAGGTAACCCAACAGGAAATAAGTACTACTCATTAACGAAAGCAATAGGTCCTCAAGTTGTTGAACCTAAAACTGGTAGTCGTGTGATTCTTGAGCGCCAACGCGTTAAAGAGTTCGTCCCACCACCGATCAATTTACCGCACAACATCATGGGTAAGTCACCAAGTGGCATCTTCCCAGATACTTCAAATGGTAAGTTTGGACCTTTTAATAATCAGCTTTTCGTAAACGATCAGTCATTTTCAATGATCTCAAGAATGTTCCTTGAGAAAGTAAACGGCGTCTACCAAGGAGCTGCATTTAAGTTTCGTAGTGGCTTTGGTTCTGGTAATGTTCCAGCTGTTCAAGGTGAAGATGGTTCAGTCTTTATCGGCGGTACAAACCGTGGTTGGGGCTCTATTGGTAAAAAAGTTGGTGCTATTGAACGTCTTGACTGGACAGGCAAAGTTCCTTTTGAAGTTCATGAAATGCGCATCAAAGAAGATGGTTTTGAAATAACCTTCACAGAAAAAGCCGAGAAAGCTTCAGTTGAAGATCTTGCATCTTACAAAGCGAAAGCGAACACTTGGATCTATCAGAAAGGTTATGGTAGCCCTGAAGTGGATTTAGTGAAACCTGAAATACTTTCAGTCACTATGGCGGCAGATGGTATGTCAGCTCGCATAAAGCTCGACAAGATCTATAAAGGTCACACTTACAGCTTCAACTTTGATGGTATAAAATCAGCAGCAGGTAAGTCTCTTCTACACAAAGATGCTTACTATACCGTTAACGAAGTTTTAGGTGAAGAACTTATCTTTGAAGCAGAGCTTGGAGATAAGCCTAAACCTAAAAAGAAGAAAAAGAAATAAGCCTTTCTTCTAACTTATTTTCTAAGGCATCGCTTTCATCGGCGATGCCTTTTTTGTTATTGATTAAGCTTCTTTAGTATTTCTTGAGCTAAAAAAGCTTCCGTGGAAAGTTTTTCTTTTGCTAAAAATTTCTCTAAGCTCGATTTTGCTTCATTATTCTTACCAAGTTCAAGTAGAGCGATGCTTTTCAAATATAGGTGTGAAGCACTGAGCTCACTACTCTTATAGTTTTCATATAAAGAAAGAACCTCTTGATAGTTGCCTTTTAAAGAATGGTAATAGGCGTTTAGTGCTAAGAGTTGGCCTTGATGTTTTGTCTGTTCAATGAAGCCTTGATACGCTTGTTCTAGTTTTGGAATATCTCTGAACTTAAACATATTGGCGATTTTTAGAGTACGGATAAAACCTAAAACATAACTGTTTTGCCAACTTATGCTTACTTTTTCACTACAGTCAGACTTTAATTTCTCGATGACAGTTTGAAGCTCTTCGTTTCTTTTTAGAAGTTTTAAAGCAGTTGTTGTTTCCTCAGCGTTGTACCACTTTAAAAGCTCATCTTCAGAGAGTTTATCAAGTGTATTGTCAAGTTGCGTTTTATTCCCTTTGATTAAGTCATGAATTAATTGAGTTGGATATTTGTTTTTGCTAAAGAACTCACTTGAGTCATTTTTGAAAACAGTATTAAAATTAGGCATGGAGTCGATATGTGAAAGAGCTTCAAATTGAATGAACTTAGCGACGGATGATGTTTCAGGGAACTTGCCTTTATCCAATAAAGGTTTTAGTGAGTTTATGAGGGGATGAATGTCAACTTTGTTATATTCGAGTTCACTTAACAAAATATCCAGAATGTCAGCACTAATAGAGTCTGGTTTTGTATGGAGAAGTTGTATGACATCAATAAAAACTTTAGTTATTTCTTTTTTATTTAACCCTAGCTCTTTAAGCTGAAGCAGCTCAAATAAACGATCCAGTTCATCAAGGTCAATGATACCTTCTTGGGCAGAAATAAGTAAATGTTGAGGAACTGTTTTCTCATCAATTAACTTTCGATAAAAAATGAAGTTGAGTCGATCTTTAGGACGATCAACTTGCTTTATTTCTTCTATTGGATTTAGAATTTTTTTATACACATCTAAATAATTATTAATGTTCCAAGTTCTGTGATGATGGAGCAACCTTTCTAATTCCCATCATCACCTTATTCTGTATTTTCATCTTTTCATTCCAGAATAGTTTCCACTGCTTTTCATCAGTAAATTTCTTTAACAATATGCGAGCC